>DASZLP010000041.1:0-20930 GCA_035552355.1 Bryobacteraceae bacterium
TATTTGCCCGGCGGCGCGTCCGGCGGAATTCTGCCCGCGTCGCTCGCGAACATTCCGCTCGATTTCGACACCCTGACCCCATACGGCTGCTTCATCGGTTCGGCCGCGATTGTCGTGCTGTCGGACCACGACACGGCCGCCGCCGCGGCGCGCAATCTGATGAAGTTTTTCGCGGATGAATCCTGCGGACAATGCACACCCTGCCGCGTGGGCACGGTGAAAGCTCTGCAACTGATGGAAGAAAAACGGTGGGACGCGCCGCTGCTGCAGGAATTGTCGCAGGCCATGATGGACGCGTCGATCTGCGGGCTGGGGCAGGCCGCCCCGAATCCCGCGCTGACGGTTTTGAAATACTTTCCGGGAGAAGTCGAGTAATGCACCAAGCTAATACCGGATTTACAGCAACGAAGCCCGTCTCGTTCCAGTTGAACGGCAAGACCGTAACCTGCCGTCCCGACGAGACGATTCTCGAAGCGGCTGACAAACACGGCGTCGAGATTCCACGCCTCTGCTACATGGAGGGCATGCGTCCCGACGGCAACTGCCGCACCTGCATGGTCGAGATCAAGGGCGAGCGCGTGCTCGCGCCCTCCTGCTGCCGGTTCCCTAAAGAAGGGATGGAAGTCACGACCGACAGTCCGCGCGCACTCACGAGCCAGAAGATGTCGCTCGAACTGCTGCTGTCGGATGTGCCCGAGAAGTCGTACACACTCAATTCCGAGCTCGACCTCTGGGCCAAAAAACTGGCGATCGGCAAGCCGCGATTCGCCGCTCGTCACCAGCCGGCCGAAGATCTTTCGCACCCCGCGATGGCTGTGAATCTCGATGCGTGCATTCAGTGCAACCGCTGCGTGCGCGCCTGCCGCGAGGTGCAAGTCAACGACGTGATCGGCTACGCGTTCCGCGGCGACCACTCGAAGATCGTCTTCGATCTCGACGACCCGATGGGCCAGTCCACATGCGTAGCTTGCGGCGAATGCGTGCAATCGTGTCCGACAGGCGCGTTGATGCCGGCGCGCGAAGTGGGCAAGATCGTTCCGGAAGAGAAGGTCGATTCGGTTTGCCCCTACTGCGGTGTCGGCTGCCAGCTCACTTATAACGTACGTGACAACAAGATTGTTTACGTCGAGGGCCGGGATGGCCCCGCGAATTCGAGCCGCTTGTGCGTGAAGGGCCGCTACGGATTCGATTACGTGCAGCACCCGCACCGGCTGACGAAGCCGCTGATCCGCAAGCCCGGTGTTCCCAAACACAAGGATTTCGTCGTCGACCCCGAAAACTGGCGGGATGTTTTCCGCGAAGCCACGTGGGAAGAAGCGCTCGACTTCGCGGCGAAAGGACTGCGCGACATTCGCGACACATACGGCAAGCGTTCGCTCGCCGGCTTCGGGTCGGCCAAGTGCACCAACGAGGAAGCGTACATCTTTCAGAAACTCGTGCGCACCGGCTTCGGCTCGAACAATGTCGACCACTGCACACGGCTCTGCCATGCGTCGAGCGTGGCCGCGCTGATGGAAGGGTATAACTCGGGCGCGGTGTCGAACCCCGTGCGCGATGCGCAGTACTCGGAAGTCATCGTCGTGATCGGATCGAACCCCACGGTCAATCATCCGGTTGCGGCGACGTTTATCAAGAACGCGGCGAAAAACGGCGCCACGCTCATCGTGGCCGACCCCCGCCGCGGTGATCTCGCGCGGCACGCGAAATATTACCTGCAGTTCAACGCCGATACCGACGTCGCGCTGCTCAACGCCATGCTGCACGTGATCGTGGAAGAGGGCCTGAGCGACGAAGCGTTCATCCGTGACCGCACGTCAGGATATGAAGCTCTCGCCGAGAACGTGAAGAAGTTCTCGCCGGAAGCGATGGCGCCCATCTGTGGAATCCCGGCGGAGACCATCCGCGAAGTGGCGCGTCTGTATGCGACTTCAAAAGCTTCCATCATCTTCTGGGGAATGGGCATCTCGCAGCACGTGCACGGCACCGACAATGCGCGCTGTCTGATCGCGCTCGCGCTGTCGACCGGACAGATCGGCAAGCCCGGCTCGGGATTGCATCCGCTGCGCGGCCAGAACAACGTACAGGGCGCGTCCGACGTTGGGCTCATCCCGATGTGTTACCCCGACTACCAGATGGTGAACACGCCGGAAGCAAGAGAGCGCTTCGAGAAGCTCTGGAAGACCGAGCTCGATCCCGATAAAGGGTTAACCGTTGTCGAGATCATGCACGCCGCGAAGAAGAGGGAGATCCGCGGCATGTTCGTGATGGGCGAGAATCCGGCGATGTCCGACCCGGATGTCGATCACGCGCGCGAAGCGATGTGCGCTCTCGACCATCTCGTGGTGCAGGACATCTTCCTCACCGAGACGGCGTACCTCGCGGATGTTGTGCTGGCCGCGACCGCGTGGCCTGAAAAAATCGGTACCGTCACCAACACCGACCGAATCGTGCAGCTCGGGCGCAAAGCCATCGAACCTCCGGGCGATGCGCGCGAAGACTTCTGGATCCTCAATGAAATTTCGCGCCGTATCGGCGTCGACTGGTATTACAATCACCCGAGCGAAACGTTCAATGAAATGCGCACCTGCATGGACTCCATCGCGGGCATTACGTGGGACCGGCTCGAGCGCGAATCGGCGGTCGTTTCGCCTTGCGAGCACGTCGGCGACCCGGGCGAGCCGGTCGTCTTCATCGAGAACTTCCCGACGAAGGACGGGCGCGCGAAATTCGTTCCCGCCGACCTGATCTCAGCGGCCGAGCGGCCTGACAAAGACTACCCGATGGTACTGATCACCGGCCGCCAGCTCGAACACTGGCACACCGGCTCGATGACGCGGCGCGCTTCCAATCTCGATTACATCGAACCCGAGCCGGTGGCGTCGATCCATCCTCTCGATCTTGAGGAACTCGGCGCCGCCCCCGGGGGCATCGTGACGATCGCGTCGCGTCGCGGACGCATCTCCCTTTACGCGCGGGCAGACGACGGCAGCCCGCGGGGATCGGTGTTCGTGCCGTTTTGTTTTTACGAAGCGGCGGCGAATATGCTGACCAATCCGGTGCTCGATCCAGTCGGCAAGATTCCCGAGTTCAAATACTGCGCGGTGAAGATGACGAAGGGCGGTCCGGAACCGAGGCGCATGAGCTTCGGCGGCGGCGTGCTGCTGCCGGAACAGGTATCCGCGCCGGAGCTCGTTCAAATTCCGGAACAGCAGCTTGAACCGGCGGAGATCGGCGCGGATTGACAGTGCTCCGGAACAAGCGCCGGCACGAATGCCGCGCCGGCGAACAAAAGTGTCCGCGCCACAGCCAGCGCTACATGCTGTGAGATTTTCCGGCCGTCAGCTCTTACTCCACGCCTTGATTCGATCCACGGCCCGCATCAGGTTCTCGTAAGAATTGGCGTAGCTGAAGCGAATGTAGCCGTCGCCGTACTCTCCAAAACCCGCGCCGTTCAGGCAGGCCACACCCGCGTCGTTCAGCAAAGAGTCGGCGATCTCTTTCGACGAGCGCCCGGCGCCCTTCACATTCGCAAACGCGTAAAACGCCCCGCCGGGAATGGCGCAGCGCCAGCCCGGAATCGTGTTCAGCCCGGCGCAGAACGCGTCCCGCCGCCGCCGGAACTCGGCGACCATTCGGGTAACCTCATCCTGCGGGCCGTTGAGGGCCGCGATTCCCGCGATCTGGGTGAAGCTCGCGGTGCAGGAATTCGAGTTCACCATCAGCTTGTTGACCGCGTCGACGAGATACGAAGGCATCACGCCGTAGCCCATCCGCCAGCCCGTCATCGCGTAGGTTTTCGAAAAGCCATCGAGGATGATCGTCTTTTCGAGCATTCCCGGCAGGCTCGCGATCGAAACCAGCCTGGCGTTGTCTGAATTGCCGTAGACGATGCGGGAATAGATCTCATCCGAAAGCACGACCAGATCGCGCTTCCGCACTTCGTCGGCGATCGCCGCGATATCCTCCGGCGGAATCATGCCGCCCGTCGGATTATGCGGCGAGTTCAGGACCACCATCTTCGTCCGCGGCGTCAGGCTCTTGCGGAAGACATCGAGGTCGAAGGAGAAGCCGCGCTCCTCGACAAGCGGAACCGGCACGGCCGTCGCGCCGCAGACGCGAATCATCGATTCGTAGATCGGGAAGCCCGGGTTCGGATAAACCACCTCATCGCCCGGACCGAGCAACGCCAGCATTGGGAAAAAGATGATCGGCTTGCCGCCAGGGGTGACGCAGACGTTGGCCGGGCCGACCGAAATGCAGCGCGTCTTCGATATGTAGGCCGCGATCGCCTCGCGCAACTCAGGCAGCCCCTGCGATGGACCGTAGTGCGTCCAGCCGTCATCGAGCGCCTTTTTGCCGGCGTCGATGACATGTTGCGGCGTCGGAAAGTCCGGTTCGCCGATCTCGAGATGAATGACATCTTTGCCCTGGGCTTCGAGCGCGCGGGCGCGCACCAGTACGTCGAAGGCGGATTCGGTGCCGATCCGCGACATTCTTTCCGCGAGTTTGACCATGATCCTACGAGTTTCTCAGGTCGGCCTTGCGGAAGAATGGGATGCCGTCCTGAGTGCGGCTTTCGGCGACGGCGTCGCCGATCGCGACGCGTTCGCCCTCGATGCGGGCGGTGAGCCTCGAGCCGTCGTCCAGCCGGACGATGGCGACCTGGTACGGCACGTCGGCCGCGAATCTTTCCGGCGCAAGATGGACGACGGTCTCGGTGTAAACGACCCCGGCCTTCAAAATTCCCCCAGGATCGTAACCACGCACGTCGCCCCGCTGCCGCCCAGATTCTGCGCCAGCCCGACGGAATGCCGCTTGAGTTGCCGCTCACCGGCCTCGCACCGGATCTGCTGCACGAGATCGCAGATCTGGGCCACGCCTGTCGCGCCGACCGGGTGGCCTTTCGATTTCAATCCGCCGCTGGCATTGGTCGGCATCGGGCCGTCGCGCCGCGTGCAGCCTTCCGCAGTGAAGAAGCCGCCGCGTCCCCGGGCGACGAACCCGAGGTCTTCCATCGCCACAATCTCCGCGATGGTGAAGCAGTCGTGCAACTCCGCGAACTGGATATCGCGCGCGGTCATCCCGGCCATTTCGTAAGCCTTCTGAGCCGCCGCCCGGACCGCTGCGAATGTCGTGATGTCGGGCTTCTGATCGAGCGCGACGAAGTCGGAAGCCTGCCCGACCCCCAAAATCCTCACAGGGCGATCGCTGAATTCCCGCGCCCGATCACCCGCACAGAGAACGACCGCGGCAGCGCCATCGCTGATCAACGAGCAGTCGTAGAGGTTGAGCGGCTCGGCGATCGGCCGTGCGTTCATCGCCTGTTCGAGCGTGATCACCTTGCGCATCTGGGCGTCGGGATTCAAAGCTCCGTTCGCATGATTCTTCACCGCGACGGCGGAAAGATGCTCGCGCGTGGTCCCGAAGTCGTGCATGTGACGCCGCGCAATCATGGCGAACAATGAGGGGAAGGTGGACCCGGCCTTCACCTCGGTCGCACAATCTCCCGCGCCCGACAGGATTTCCGTCACGCGCGGCGTCGGCTGGCAGGTCATTTTCTCGACACCGGCAACCATCACGATGTCGTAAACGCCGCTCGCGACGGCGAGAAAGGCCTGGAAAAATGCGGCCCCGCTCGATGCGCACGCGGCTTCATAGCGGGTGGCTGGGATGCCGGTCATCCCGAGGGCGCTCGAAATCCAGGGGGCGAGGTGGTTCTGGGCGGTGAATTCCGGTCCGGCGAAGTTTCCAAGATAGAAAGATTCGACCGCGTCCGGGCCGAGCGCGGCGTTCTTCAGGGCTTTTTCGCCAGCCGTGACCGCCAGAGCGCGCAGATCAAGGTCGGGAAACGCGCCAAAGGGCGTCTTCCCGGCGCCCACGATGGCAACCGGCCGGAAATCGACTTTCCGTGAACTCACCTATACTTGAGGATAGCGCGCGGTTTCCTTTCCACGTCTGATGGCCGTGGGGCGTCATGCAGTACAGGGAATGGCGACTTTAGCGCTGCAGATTCGCATGAACGACCCCGATTCGGCGCCCCCGAACGACGATCTCCAGCCGTCCGCGCTTCTGGCCCTCGAACAGTCCAGCGCTCGACAAGACAACGTTTCGCTCGAACTGCAGGAGCGCTTCGTCGCCGAAAACCTGCGGCGCATCTTCCGCCAGATCTACCGGATGGTCGGCAACATCCATGACGCCCAGGATCTCACCCAGGAAGCGTTCATCAAAGCCCTGCAGCGGCAGGAGCAATTGAAGGATGAACTCAAGGCCGCGCACTGGCTTTCGCGCATTGCCACCAATACGGCCCTCGATTTCCTGCGCCGCCACGGCCGCGTGGCGTTTTGTGAAATGACGGAAGCGCCCGAGAGCCACTTCGAGACACCGGAAGCCGCCGCGCTGCGCTCAGAACAGCGGGACTGGCTGGCGGCCGGGCTTGAAAGGCTCACTCCGCGTGAGCGCGCGGCTCTGGTGCTGCGGGATATGGAAGATCTGCCTGCCGAGGAAGTCGCGCGGCGGCTCGACTGCTCGAAGGCGACCGTGCGCTCGCACATCGCCAATGCGCGAATCAAGCTGAAGAAGTTCGCCGGGAAGAGTAAGAAATGAATAACCCTCAACATCCGAGCGAAAGCGACCTGGCGCTGCTGGCGGGCGGTGAAGCTTCGCGCGTGCGGCGTTTGCTGCTCGACCGGCATGTGCGGGGCTGTGAGGCTTGCCAGGAAACCGTGGCGGCTTATCGTGATTTGCGCGACGACGTGGCCGAAGGCGATCTGCCCGGCGTCAACTGGAACTTCCTTGCGCCGGAGATGCGTGCCAATATCCAGGTTGGGCTGGAGGCGGGCGCCTGCGTGGGGACCTCACCGGCGGCTTCGCGTTGGGCGGTCACACATTCATGGGCCAGCGCCGGACCGCGTCTCGCCGTGGCTTTCGCTACGCTCGTGCTGCTGGTCGTGTCCGGATTTTACGTACGCGATATCCGAACACGGCCTGCAACTGTTCCGGCGGACGCGACGCCGGTTCTGGAGTCCACCAGCACGGGAGTTGGAATCCGGATCGCCGACAAGAGTTTCATGCTGCCCAGTCACTCCGACACCGCCAGCAACCAGACGGTGAGCGCGCGCGGAGATGTCGAGGCACGCGTCGTCGACGATAAGGGATCGGTAACGATCAACAATGTCTATCTGCAGTAAATTCGGCGCAGGCGCGTTGTGGGCACTGGCGGCGATGGCCGGGTCGCTTTTGGGACAAGACACGCCGCTCGATGCCGCGAACTCCGTCAAGATCGATCTGCCGGCTGACGCTCCGCTGAACCTCATCTCGACCACGATGGGCGATTCGCGCGCGACATCCCGCGGCGGAGCCATCGTGCTCGACCTGCACATGGGGCTGACGCTGCGCAATTCCGGCTTCAAGCACATTCGCGGCGTAACGCTGCTGATTACGGCGCAGGAATTCGCGCCGGGCGGCAAGGGATCGGTGGCGCGTCCCTCGATAGATGTTCCGCCGGGAGAAAACTTCACGCTGCCGATCGATATCCGGCTGGTGCGGCCGGTACGCGAATCCTCCGGCCCGCTCGTGCGCGTGCAACTGGATGGCGTGCTGTTCGACGACCTCAGCTTTTTCGGTCCGAACAAACTGAGCTCGCAGCGGGCGCTGACCTTCTGGGAAGTGGAAGCGCAGCGGGACCGCTCGTATTTCAAGCAGGCCCTGCAGGCGCGCGGTGAGAACGGGCTGCGCCAGGAAATCCTTGCCAGCATCGCGAAGCAGGCGGATCGTCCGCAGCTCGACGTTTCGTTGACCCGCAACGGACGCGCGACTGGGGCTGCGGTCCCGGCTACAGATCATGTCGCGCAGTTTGCGTTTCTGAATCTGCCGGGCGCGCCGGTGCAACCCCTTGAAGGCTGGGCGGCGATTTCCGGCAATGAGGCGCGCTCGCCGCAGATCGAGATCGTCAACAATTCGGGCAAGCCGGTGCGCTACGTGGAAATCGGCTGGCTCGTGAAAGACAAGCAGGGCCGCGAGTATCTCGCCGGCTCGGTACCGGCTTCGGAAACGACGATGGTGCTGCCATCCGGGCAGCACACCAAACTGCGGCAGGATACGGCGCTGAAATTCTCGCGGCAGGGACGCCCGATCGAAATCGATGGCATGACGGCATATGTCAGCCAGGTCGAATTCGCGGACGGCCGTGTGTGGGTGCCATCGCGCCGCGATCTGGATTCCTCTCCGCTGCTTCGAATTACCGCGCCGTCGCCCGAAGAACAGCGGCTGGCGGATATTTACGCGAAGCAGGGGCTCGCCGCGCTGGTCGCGGAATTGAAGCGGTACTGACTAAGCCCCGGGGAACTTCTTCCCCGTGCCCTTTGTCTAACCAGAGTGCGGCATGCGGCGATTGTCTGGATTTCCGTCGAGTGTGCAGCGTCGCTGTCAGCACAGACGCCAGGACCGATCTTCGACGCCAGACCCACCTTCGAAGTTGCATCCGTCAAGCCCAGTAAAACCAGCGGCAAGCCGTCGCTGCGCGTTTTCCCCGGAGGCCGAACCGTCGGGACGAACGCAACGTTGAAGCTCCTCATCCAACTGGCATACGGAGTTCAGGATTATCAGATCGCCGGCGGTCCCAAATGGATCGATTCCAACGAGTACGATATCGACGCGAAGCCGGCGGTGGCATTCCAGCCAAGTCTCGACACCCGCGAATACGCCAGAAGAATGCAGCAAACTCTGCTGGAAGACAGGTTCGGCCTTTCTGTACGCCGCACAACCCGGGAGCTTCCTCTCTACGTCCTGACCGTTGCCAATTCGTCATGGTCGAGAAGCTCTCCGCGATCTGCCGGCGAATACCATGGCGGACTGCCGCTCGAAAGTCCGCATCTTCTTCCACAAGGCGGAGCGCGGCATCTTTCACGAGGTGCTCAGTATTCATCCCGACGTGAGCCGCGATTTGTGAGAGCTCATGCAGTTGCTCGGCTGTGAAATCGACTTCATTGGCTGATAATCTTTAGTCAATAAGACCCATTTGACTAAAGATTATCAGCCAAGCTGTCAAAGCCTTTCGGGGTTTCGGCGCGCCAGCCTTTACCGGGCACCCACTCGAGAGGCGTGCCGGAGCTCTTGTCGACAAGCTGCTCTGCATCTTCTTCCGGCAGGTTTCGCGACCACTCGGCGAAGCCACGATTCGTAAATTCAGCACTCTCCGGATGCGGATTCCGCAAAGAGCGGCGCAACTCCAATCGGCACCGCCGTTCCAACTCGTGCCGCACAGCCTCGGTCACGAACCGGCTGCGATTCCCCTCCCGGCGGTCGATCTCCCGGACCAGATCGTCGGGAATCGTAATCGTGATACGTTCCATGCTGGCGGTCCTCATACTTTGGGTATGATCTTACCAATCAGATCCCTTCCTTCCGATTTATTTCACCGGTCCTGTAAAATGACTCCGACATGATTTCCCTGTACAAACCCGCCCTCGCGATCGGCTGCCTCGCCGCGTCTCTCTCCGCCGCGACTCCGCTGCCGAAACTCACTGGCCCACTCAAAGTCACGCCCGGCTCTTACCCCTTCCTTGCGGCCGACCACGTACTGCAGCCGCTCGATCTGAAGAAAGCCGGCTACGTCGAAGAGGAATTCATCGTCAGCGGCAAGGCAAACGTCTACGACTGGGAAGCCGACGGATCGCTCAAAGTGAAAACGGCCGACGCGCCTTACTCGACCCGCATTCTCGTCCGCCGCCCCGCGAACAGATCCCGCTTCAGCGGACACGCCGTCGTGGAGCTCATGAACCCCGCGCGCCGCTTCGATTGGGCCATGATGTCGGGCTATGTGCGCGATTCGCTCGTCGAGCGCGGCGACGCCTGGGTCGGCGTCACGATGCCGGGCTCGGTTCAGTCTCTCGGAAAGTTCAACACCGACCGCTACACGAATCTCGGCTTTCCAAACCCGAATCCGGCGGAAACCTGCGCGGCCGGACGCGGCGGCCCCGCGACTTCCGATCAGGAAGACGGACTGCGCTGGGACATGCTCAGCCAGGTCGGCGCGGCGCTGAAGTCGCCGGCGCTGCTCAGCGCGAAGTACATTTATATGACGTCGCAGGGCGCGGACGTTCTCACCTACGCCGCCGCCGTCGAAACGCGCGCCACGCTCGACAACGGCAAGCCGGTTTACGACGGCTTCCTCGTGAAGACGCCGGGCGCGGTCGGCCGGATTCGACGCTGCGGCGCCAATATTCCGGCAGGCGACCCGCGCCAGACCGTGCACAACATCGGCGTTCCCGTGATTGAAGTGGTCGCCCAGGGCGAGATCGGCCCCTCGTATCAGCGCCCTGACAGCGACGATCCGAAGGATCCCTTCCGGATCTACGAAATCGCCGGGGCGGCGCACATCGACAAATGGGCTTATCGCGAGCTGCCGACTTTCGCGGACCAGTTGACCGCCGTCGGTACACCCGGCCAGGGCACGCCTGACTGGCCGTTCAATGTGAAGTGCGATCCGGAAATACCGCTGCAGGAGCATCCGCTGCTGAAGTACATGTTCGACGGAGCAGTCGTGAATCTCGAGCAGTGGGCCAGCAAGGGAATTCCCGCGCCGAAGGCCGAGCGCATCACGATGAAGGACGGTGTCGCAGCCGGCGGCGTGCGCAGCGCGGATGTTGACGTTCCGGCGGCGACTTATACGACGACCTCGAACGGACCGGGGACCTGCCGCGAGCTCGGAAGCACCACGCCCTTCGATGCCGCGAAGATTGATTCGCTTTACGGCAGCCGCAAGAACTACGCGGCGAAGGTATCGCAGGAAGCCGATCGCATGGTGAAGGACCGCTGGATCACCGAATCCGACGCGAAGAAGATCAAAGCCGAAGCCGCGGGGAAGTAGCGCGTTACCGGTTCGACTCGAGATCGATTCGGACAGCCACCACGCTATCCCCCAGGTCCGGGATCGGCACCACCGCGACCCGGAAGTGCTCGTCGAATTGTTGCGCCGCCTGCCGAATGGCCGTGAGGCGATCGGGAGTCAGCAGGTCGCCGGCATGGGCGGGCAGCCGCGCGAGCAGTTCTTTCGTGACTTCATCGGAGAGTCCGCCCGCTTCGATGCGGGAGATGACTGGTGGGTTCTGGGCGTTCGGCTGGTAAGCCGGGACTCCGGTTTGGACGCGATACATGGTCGGCTGATCGTGAAACAGGAATTCGGCTGTGACGGACCCGGCGGATTCCATGATTGCCCGTTTCTCCCGCAGTTGATCCAACTTCGCTTGTGTCTGTGCCAACTCGGGGTTGCCCGACGCCCGCAGACTGGCCGCCCGCTCCTCGGCTTCCCGAACCTCCAGCTCGACGGAGTCCCGCGTTGCTTTTTTTTGCCTGGCGCGGGTCTCCTTGGCGGGAACAGCCTTCGCCGTTTGCGAGGGTGGGTTGAAGGTAATCGTGATCGCCCGGGTCGCCCCGGCGCCGGCGGGCATGAAATGCCAGTTCAGCACGGACGTCAGCGCGGCCTTCCGCAACTCCGGCGGGCCGCTGACGATGCGGGCATCGCTCACCATGCCACGTTCATCGAGCGTCGCCTCGACGGTCACGACGCCGCCGATCATCTTCTCCCTGAGTGCTTGCGGATACTCGACGAACGTGCGATGAATCAGGGCCGCGCCATTCGTGTCCACATCGATGCCGGAATCGGTCGAGGGCACCGTGAGGTTGTTCGACTGGGCTTTGACCCGGATCCAGTTCAGACTCAGCGAAAAACAAACCAGACCCAGCGTCATCGCCGCGACCGCCGAGAGTCGCGATACGGCGTGCCGCTCGACTGCCGGTCCCGACACGAGCCGCTTCACGCGGAATGACAATGCGCCGCCGGTGCTCCCCAGCGCCAGCACCGGAGCCGCGCCACGCAGCCGTTCCAGTGACGTCAGCGCCCGGGCGTAGCAAACCGCATCGCCGCATGATGCGACGACAATATCGTCGCAGCACAACTCGCGTTCTCGGCGCATGCGTCCGGACACCCACCAAACCGCCGGGTGGTAAAAGAGCAGTGTCTCGATCAAAACCTGCAGCAGGTTAATCGCATAATCGTGCCGCCGAATGTGCGCCAGCTCGTGCGCGAGGATGGTCTCCAGTTGCTCGGGCGTCAAGCCGGTCAGAGTGGCGCCGGGCAACAGAATGGCCGGCCGCAGCCAACCGACAACGCTGGGCACCTCGGCCATCGTCGAGACAAGCACTCGCACAGCGCGCGTCAAACCCATCCGTTCAGCCAGTGCCGCGGCTGCGGCGACGGTCGCAGGTTCAGCGGACGCACCGGCGCGACGCAGGCGATGGACCTCGGCTCCGCTCCAAATCAACCGAAGCGAAAAAAGGAAGACGCCGATCGCCCATGCTTCCAACACCCAGTTGCGGGGGAGCCATCCGGCGGCGGCTTTACCGACGGTGGTTTCCGTGATCGCTGTGATTCGCGACACCGTTTCCGGAAGAACCAGAGCGGCGGCCACTGGCTGGATGTACAACCGCAAAGCCGTCGCCACGGGAGCCAGCCCGAGCATCGCCATTGCGGTTGCCGCCGCGGCGTATCGAGCCTGTGCGCTCCTTCGGGCGAGCACCGCGAGTACGATCCAAAGGGCGGCGGCGATCAGTGCTCCCTGCCAGATGAAATCCACCAGCGCCGCCGTTACGGCTGGTCCGAATGCGATCATTTCGATTCTCCTTCCAGGCGATCCAGCAAACTTTCGAGCTCCGCCAGTTCCTTCTCCGATGCCTTCTCCGTCGACAGTGCCTGCAACACGAGCGCGCGGACCGACCCGCCGAAAGCCCGCTGCAGCAAATCCTGCAGCAACTGCTTCTGCGTCTTCTCCTGCGAATAACGCGCCCGGTAAATCTGCGGCCGGACCTTCTCGTCGCGATCGACCAGTCCTTTCTCCGTCATGATCTGCAGAAGCTTCAGGACCGTCGTATACCCCGTGGGCCGCGCTTTATTCAGCACCTGCTGGATATCGCGCACGCTGCGCGGACCGCCTTCCCACAAGACGCGCAGGATGGCGAGCTCACCCTCGGTGGGCCGGGGCTGCTTTTGACTCATGGAGCGATTATGACGAAGACCTTCGTCATTGTCAACGAAAACCTTCGTCATTCACGCGAGACCATCGGAACTTGCTACATTGAAAACAAGCGCACAGCCGCGGGGCGTGGTGCAAATGAAAAACTTATGAGCTTTTCGGATTCCTTTTTCGCTGCTAAATTCGGCATCACGGGCCGGAATCTGGAAGGCTATCTCTCCGAAGCTCTGGGCCGTGGTGGCGACTACGCGGATCTCTATTTCGAGTATCTTGCGACCAGCTCGATCGGCATCGACGAGTCCATCGTCAAAAGCGCGGCGCAGGGCGTCTCGCTCGGCGTGGGCGTTCGGGTCATCGCCGGAGAGCGCACCGGCTACGCCTATAGCGACGATCTGAGTCCGGAAAAAATCCGGCACGCCGCGCAGGTCGCGGCGCTGATCGCCGCCGGACCCGCCAAAGTCGACCAAACGCCGCTCGAAGAGGGGCGCAGGCGCAACCTCTATCCGGTGCTCACGGCGCCGAGCGAGACCGCATTCAAGGAGCGCGTCGCGCTCGCCCAGCGTGCCGACATCGCCGCGCGTGCTTACGATCCGCGCGTTTTTCAGGTGCAGGTCTCTTACGCGGACAGCCTTCGGCAGGTTCTCGTCGCCACCAGCGACGGCGTGCTCAATTTTGACCGGCAACCGCTGGCGCGCATGGGCGTCCTCGCGCTCGCTCGTTCCGGCGACGGTGTTCCGCAGCAGGGCCATTCCGGCGGTGGCGGACGCTATGAGCTCGACTTCTTCCAAAAGGAACGGACTCCCGAATATTTCGCAGCCGAGGCGGCCCGTCAGGCCATCGTGCAGCTCGACGCCGTCGAAGCGCCCGCCGGCGAACAGGTTGTCGTGCTCGGACCGGGCTGGCCCGGCGTTCTTCTGCATGAGGCCGTCGGCCACGGGCTCGAGGCGGACTTCAACCGCAAGGGCGTTTCGGCCTTCAGCGGACGCATCGGCCAGCAGGTCGCGAGCCCTCTCTGCACCGTGGTCGACGACGGGACGATGGGCGGCCGCCGCGGTTCTCTCAACGTCGACGACGAGGGCAACGAGACGCAGCGCAACGTCCTGATCGAGAACGGCATTCTGCGTGGATATCTGCAGGACAAGCTTTCGAGCCGCATCACGAAGACCGGCGCCACGGGGAACGGACGCCGCGAAAGCTACGAGCACATCCCGATGCCGCGCATGACGAACACCTTCATGCTCGCCGGCGAGAGCGCGCCGGAGGACATCATTAAGTCCGTGCCGCGCGGCCTCTACTGTGCCAACTTTGGCGGCGGGCAGGTCGATATCACCAGCGGCAACTTTGTTTTCTCCGCCTCGGAAAGTTATCTCATCGAGGATGGCAAGCTCACGCGGCCCGTTCGCAACGCAACGTTGATCGGTAACGGCCCGGAAGCTATGAAGTACGTCAGCATGGTCGGCAACGATCTGAAGCTCGACGAAGGCGTCGGCATGTGTGGCAAGGAAGGGCAGAGTGTGCCCGTCGGCGTCGGCATCCCGACCGTGCGCATTGACCGTATGACCGTCGGGGGAACCGCTTGACGGTTTCCGCTCTGACCTGGGATGCCCTTCCTGACCTCGCGCGCGACATCATAAAACAGGCCGTCGGCGCGGGCGCGACCGACGCCGAGTGCACCATCTCCGAGGGCGACGAATTTTCCGCCAATGTCCGGATGGGCGAGCTCGAAACCCTGAAGGAAGCCGGATCGCGCGGCGCCGGATTGCGCGTCCTGATCGGCAAGCGCATGGGCGCTTCCTACACATCGGATCTCACGCCCGAAGGCATCCGCCAGATGGTAGGGTCGGCGATCGATCTCGCCGCGTTGACGACCGAGGACCCATTCGCCGGACTGCCCGATCTCAAAGAACTCGGCTCGCTCCCGGCCGACCTGCAGCTTTTCTCCAATGACACGGCCGAACTGCCGACCGAAGAGCGCATCGCGATTGCAAAGCGCGCGGAAGCTGCCGCGCTCGCCGTCGACCCGCGCATTACCAACTCCGAAGGCGCATCGTTCGATCTGAGCGTCGGCGGACGCGTCTTCGCCAATTCGCGCGGCTTTCTCGGCCACTATCGTTCCAGCTACTGTTCGGTATCCGCCGTGCCCGTCGCCACCGAGGGCGGCAGCATGGAACGCGATTACTGGTTCACGATCGCGCGCAATTACAAAGGCCTTGAAGACGCCGAATCCGTTGGACGCAAAGCCGCCGCTCGCGCCCTTCGCCGCCTCGGGGCAACGAAGGTTGAAACGCAGCGCGTGCCGGTCATCTTTGAGCCGCGCACCGCCCGCACGCTGCTGGGCAACATTTTCGAAGCCGTCGATGGACGCTCGATCTACCGCAACGCGTCCTTCCTCGCGGGCAAACTTGGCGAGAAGATCGCCGATGAGCGGATCACGCTCATCGACGACGGCACTATCCCCGGCCTTTTCGGCTCGTCGCCGTTCGACGACGAAGGCGTGCCGACCCGCCGCACGGCCGTGATCGAACAAGGCATCCTGAAGAGCTATCTGCTGAACACCTACACCGCCCGCAAGTTGAAGATGACAACCACGGGCAACGCCTCGCGCGGCATCACCGGCAACGCTGGCATCGGGCACGGCAACTTCTATCTCGAAGCGGGCACACGCACGCCGGAAGAGATCATTCGCGGTGTAAAAAACGGATTTTATGTGACCGAATTGATCGGCAGCGGTGTCAATATCGTTACCGGCGATTATTCGCGCGGCGCGGTCGGAATCTGGATCCGAAACGGAGAGCTGGCTTTCCCCGTCTCCGAAGTAACGATCGCCAGTACATTGCCCGAGATGCTGAACGGAATCGGCGAAATCGCAAGCGACCTGGAGTTTCTGAGCTCGACTTCCGCCCCGACCATCATGATCGGAGAAATGACCGTTGCCGGACGTTAAGATCTCGCCGGCGAGCATTGTGATTGCGCTCGCCATGATCCTGATTCTCGGCGCTTTCGGATGGCTCACCTTCGGTCCCAAGCCGCCGCCCCCACCGCCGCCCGTTCTCACCGACGAAGCGAAGCAGTATCTCAACAACCTCGCGCTCAGCAACGTTCACATGCAGGCGTCGGAGAGCCTGGTGAATCAGCGCGTGGTCGAGATTCTCGGCGACATTACGAACAAGGGGAACAAGACCGTCCGGCTGGCAGAAGTGACGTGTGTGTTCGCCGATTACAACGGCCGCGAGATGAAGCGCGAACGTGTGGCGATCATCGGACAAACGACGGGTCCGCTCGCGCCCGGCGCGACGAAGCCTTTCCGGTTGGCGTTCGACGATCTCGCGGATGAGTGGAACCAGGCGCTGCCGGGCCTGGTAATCGCGCAGATTCAGTTCAACTGATCAAACCGCCCAGGGGTTGATCAACTCGATCCCGCAGTCGGCGAAATCCGCGGTATCCCGCGTTGCGACCGCAGAGCCGCGCGCTCGAGCGATCGCCGCAATTTGACAGTCGAACTGGCCTATCGGCTGGCCTGCGCGGCGGCGGCTCGCGGCGATTGCCGCGAACGCTTCCGCAGCGATCTCATCAAAGGGGAGGACGCGCTCCCGGAATTGCCGCTCGAACATCTCATTGGCAGCACTGCGAAGCAGATCGCGTTTTTTACCGACCGGCAGTCGTTCGATACCGTAGAGAATCTCCGCTTTGCTCGTTGCCGTGATGAAGACGTGCGAAGCGGTTTGAGCGTTCAGCCAGGCGAGAACCCGCAACTCCGGCGACGATTTCATCATCTCGGACGCAACATTCGTATCGAGAATGATCATTCGTCGAAGTTAATCGGATCACCGACGGGTTCGTCCGGAAACTCTGGCAAATCGACTCCTCCGAGCGGCCCAAACAGCGCGTGGATCGCGTCACCGAGATCTTCCGGTGGTTCCTGGAGCGATACACCAATTTTAAGGATCTCGCGGGCCTCTTCTTCCATGGAGACACCATGCCTGGCCGCACGCATACGCAGTCGCCGCTTAACTCCATCCTCAAGGCCACGAATCGTAATGCTAGCCATGATTGCAATGCTATCACTGATTGCAGTTACAATCAAACAATGGACCACCACGCCGTTGCCGCCATCAGCGTCTCCGGCATTTGCCTCGACGTACTCGGCGGACTCTATCTGGCTTACGATCTGCTCGGGGGCCAGCACGGTCCTCTGCGGCTCTTGACGCGGCTGGTTACATATTCGATCGTGTTCGGCATCGGATACGGTCTCGGCCTTGGGCTCTTTTTCGGTATTGCCGCCGGTCTTGCCACGGGCATCACAGTGGCGCTCGAGCTGCATCGCACGTCCCTGCGCGGCGGCCATTATCCGCTGCGCTGGGAAGCGTTCTTCAGCGCGATACGCGGATTCGGGTTGGCTGTCGGGCTCTACCGGAAAGCCGGCGTCCCCTTCGCGCTTGCTTTCGGGCTCATCATCACCGCGGGCCAGATTGTCGCCTACGTACGCGGTATCCGCCCTGGCATGGACTACTCCGCAAACCGCCGGCCGCGCTTCACCAAACGCCAGTTTCGTGCGACGATCGTCCGTACGGTCGGATATGCGGCCACTTTCCTGGTGTGCAGCGCTTTTGTCCGCCACATCGACGACGCCTGGCAATTCGCGCTGCGCGGCGGAGTCGTCGTCGGCGTGGTCACGGCGGCCGGAACTGTGGCCAATCCTTACATCGAGTACTATGCCGATAACCTTCCCGAGCGGCGCCTCGGCGTGATGGGAATCATGATTGTCTTCTGTGGATTCCTTCTGCAATCGGTGCAGTATCTCATCGCGCTTTTCGACGTGCCGGTGACATAGCCGATGCCGCGTTTTCTTCAGATTCTGCGGGCGCTGTTCAGCGATCGTATTCGCGCCATCGAGCGGCTGGGCGCGCGGCATCCCCGCATCGGGCGGGCCGAATTCGGACCGGTGAATGTCGTACTGGTGAACACGCCGGACCTCGTGCCGGAAGTTCTCATCGATCGGGCGGCCGATTTCCAGAAGGGACCGATCCTGCGCACCTTCTCGCGCCCGCTGCTCGGCAACGGACTGCTCGTCAGCGAAGGGGAGGAACACCTCGCCCGCCGCAAACTGGTCGCGCCCGCCTTCGCGCACCACCGCGTAGCGAGATATGCGGACGTGATGCGCGAGCACGCCGAATCCATGCAATCCACCTGGAGCGACGGCCTCGGTCTCGACATCGCCCAGGCCATGATGCACCTAACGCTCGGCATTGTCGGTCAGACCCTCTTCGATGTCGACCTGCTTGGCCAGGCCGAAACGCTGGGACGCGACATTACCGAGTTGCAGGTGTGGCTTGTGCGGCAGCGGCGCATTCCGTTCCGGATACCGTTCCTCCGCCGGCCCCAGGCGGCGCTCACGCGCCTCAACGAAACGATCTACAGGCTGATCCGCGACCGCCGGGCGAGCGGAGAGGACAAAGGCGACCTGCTCTCGATGCTCCTTCTCTCACGCGACGAAGAGACGGGCCGGACCCTCGACGACGAGCAAGTCCGCGATGAAGCGATGACACTCTTCGTGGCGGGACACGAGACGACGGCGCAGGCAATGGCGTGGTCCTGGTATCTTCTGGCGCAAAATCCGGCATGTTTCGCACGGCTGCGCTCCGAAGGCATGCCATACGCCCTGCAGATGATGAAAGAAGCGATGAGGCTCTATCCGCCCGCGTTTATCATTGCCCGCTCAGCGCTCCGCGATACGTCGATAGGAGGATTCGCCATCCGCAAGGACGAAATCGTGCTGATCGCGCCGTGGCTGCTGCACCGCGATCCGCGGTATTTCGACGATCCGCTGCGCTTCGATCCCGATCGCTTTCTGCCGGACCGGGAAGCCGCGCTGCCGCGTTTTGCTTACATGCCGTTCGGCGGCGGCCGCCGCATCTGTATCGGCAATCAGTTCGCGCTGATGGAAGGGCAGATCATTCTTTCAACCATCGCCCGGGAAGTTTCGATGGTGTTGACTTCATCAAAGCCGGTTGGCCTGCAGCCGCTGATCACGTTAAGGCCCAAAGGCGGGATCCACGTGCGCATTCACCGCCACAGCCGGCACTAATTCACCCGCGTCTTTCCCAGCGCCTGGGGATTCGTCAAATGCCGCGGCTCGAAAGCGCGGGTCGACCAGCGCGTCTCACTGGCGAAACGAATCCCGACAAAATATCCGAGCTCGCGGTGTACGCAATAGGAAACATGGCCGGAAAACCGCGGGGTGTCCCCGTGTTTCACGATGATCGAGATCGCCGCGCCGCGCGGGATGGGCTCGTCAACCTGCACGCAGGCGCCGAGCGGCGAGATATCCTCGAGCACGGCCTCGACAGCCAGAGCTCCAGCCTTTCTGCCTCCACTGGAATCTGCCGCGCAAGTCCATTCGACCTGAATCAGGTCAGAGCACAAAAATCGGCTTTCAAAGCGCCGTTCGTCCATGGCACACTATCGGCCGGTCATGCCGCGGAGTTTAGCCGGGTCCTCACGCCCTTTCCAGCAAATGGCCCATTTTCTCGCGCTTGGTCTCCAGATATCCGCGGCGCGATTCATGCGCTGTCGCGATGCACGGCACGCGCTCCGCCACCATGATCCCGGCATCCTCGAGAGCCTTCACCTTGCCCGGATTATTCGACAGCAACCGCACGCCCGGAATCCCAAGATGCCGCAGGATCGCCCCCGGCAGCGAGTAACTACGCAGATCGCTTTCGAACCCGAGCTGCTCGTTCGCCTCGACAGTATCGGCGCCCCCATCCTGCAGCTCGTAAGCCCGCAGTTTGTTCATCAGCCCGATGCCGCGGCCTTCCTGGTGTTCATAGATGATCAACCCCCGCCCTTCGGCCGAGATCTCCCGCAGTGCGATCTCGAGCTGCGCCCGGCAGTCGCAACGCAGGCTGTGGAACACGTCGCCCGTCAGACACTGCGAATGGATGCGCAACAGCGGCGGCGGGCCCGCATGAACATCGCCCATGAGCAGGACCACCGCTTCTTCCACGCGCGCGCCGGTCCGCCCTTCGAAACCGTAAATTCGGAAGAGTCCATACTCCGTCGGAAAGTCCGCTTCCGCGGCCTGCGAGAGGATAAGCCCGGAGGGCGCAGGCCCGTTGCGCGCGTCTGGAGCGGGGTCAGGCATGAAGGTGAAGGATAAACTAACCCCATTAAAGCATTTCGCGCAAAGCCGCCAGGACCGCAAGGAATCCAAATCAGTCTTTCTCTGCCGTCTTTGCGGTCTTTGCGGCTTTGCGCGAAATGAAGTTTTGAACGGCCCGACTTATAATCGGCTTTGCCACCATGCAGCAGTACCTGATCACCCTGCTGCTTAAAATCGGCGTCGCGGCCTCCATCGCGAGCGTCGGCGTCCGATTCCCGGCCGCGCGGCGCATGCTCCTGCGCGAAGAACGCACGCTCGCGCAACGCGTCCGTCTCTCGCTTTGGTTCGCCGCGATTTTCACGCCGGGCGTGCTGTTCCGCCTCTTCGACGACTCCTACGCCGCGCTTGACCTCGCGCTCGAGGGCAGCCTGCTTGCCGGCATCACGGGTGGCTATGTTTGCGGATGGCTCGCCGGCATGATGATTGCCATACCTTCCATGTTCCGCGGCGAAATCCTCTCACTGCCCTTCCTCGCCGTCGTCGGGCTCGGAGGCGGCCTGTTGCGCGATGCCGCCTCAGATAAGGAACATATCTGGCGCATCTCACCTTTACCCGACGCCAACGTCATCCGGATTTTTGAGCATCGCCGCGAATTCCGTGCCTGGCTCTACTATCTTTTCTTCACCATGGCAACGGTCGTTACGGAACTTCTTCGCCAGGTTCTCGGGACAGTCTTCGGGAGCAGGAAGCTTTTCACGTTTGCCCGCCTGAACGATCCTCCGGGTGTGCTGGTCGCGGTC
>DASZLP010000042.1:0-70436 GCA_035552355.1 Bryobacteraceae bacterium
CGAAGAGAAGACATCCGGCCAGCGCGATCCGAGCAGGATGAAGCCGAGCGGTATCTGGAGAAAGTATAGAGCGCACAGGCCGAAGGCCGTTATGCGCGCTTTGCATTGGCGTTATTGCTTTGACGCATTCCTTTCGCCCAGCAGCGTCTGGAGCGCGTGACGATAGCCGCGGCTGAGCCGGAGCGCCGTCGCGTCTTGCAGCACGACTTCGTATTCGCCGTTTGAATCCGTCCTGAGCTCACGCACACGCTCGATATTCACGATCGTCGAGCGGTGAATCCGGCAGAAGGACTTCGGATCGAGATCCTTCTCCATGTCCGCGAGTGTGCGGCGAAGCAGGTGGCTGCGGCCCGCGGTGTGGAGGCAGACGTAATAGTCGGCGGCTTCGACCCAGTCGATTTCGGGAATACGCAGAAATGTCACGCGGCCCGCGCTGCGCACGATCAGGCGGTCGGATTTTTGCGCGGCGGTCCGGCGCTGGCGGATGCTTTCCTTGGCGCGGGCGAGGGCTCGCGCGAAGCGGCCGTCGTCGAAAGGCTTGAGGAGGTAATCCATCGCTTCGACTTCGAACGCGCGGAGGGCGTACTCGTCGAACGCCGTGACGAAGACGATGGCGGGCGTTTCCGAAGGGCCGAGCCTTTCCAGCACTTCGAAGCCGTCGCAATCCGGCATGCGGATGTCGAGGAACACGAGGTCGGGGCGGAGATTGCGGATGGCATCGATGGCTTCCAGTCCGGACGCGCATTCCCTTCGAACGAGCGTCCCGGCTGGTGCTGACGGCCGACAACCACAACTCGGTAAACGGTCTGCGTCTCGCCGCGCGGACGCGTGGGGCCGCGGTTGCGTATGTTCCGCTCGATCGGAACCTGTGCAGCAGGAATCCGGCGCCCTGGCTGCCGAAAGCGGGCGGCCCCTCGTTGTTTGCGTATCCGGCGCAATCGAACTTCTCCGGCGTCCGGCATCCGCTTGAGTGGGTGCGGGCGGCGCAGGAGAACGGATACAACGTTCTCCTCGATGCCGCGGCTTACTTATCGTGCGCGCCGCTTTCGCTGCGCGATGTCTCGGCCGACTTCGTGGCGTTTTCGTTCTACAAACTGTTCGGCTACCCAACCGGCATCGGAGCGCTCGTCGCGCGGCGCGAGGCGCTGGCGGCAGTGCGGCGGACGTACTTCGCTGGTGGCACCGTGCAGTTCGCATCCGTTCAAAACCGGATGATGCGGCTGAAGACCGGCGCCGAAGCATTCGAGGACGGTACGCCGAATTTTCTCTCGATGCCGGCAGTGTGCGATGGTCTCGAATGGATGAAAGCCCACGGACCTTGTGCGGCGGTCGGGCATCTGTGCGCGTTGAAGCGGCGGCTTCTCGACGGATTCGCCGCGCTCGGCGAACGCGTGACGGTCTACGGCGCGAGCGACAGCGGGACGGTGGCGTTCAATCTGAAGCAGCCGTTCGAGACGGTCGAAGCCACCGCCCGGGATGCGGGCATCGCGATTCGCGGCGGCTGCTTCTGCAATCCCGGCGCGGCAGAAGCGGCATTCGGGATTCCGGCGGGGCGCGCGCGTGCCTGCCTTGAGCGCGAGGACTTCACGATCCCGCGCTTCCGCGAGTGTCTTGGCGGCCGTCCCGTCGGCGGGCTCCGCGTATCGTTCGGCGTGGCAAACAACGCCGCGGATATTGACCGGCTGCTCGATTTCGTGGAGGAACAGACCCGCGTAAACTGAAAGTGATGCGCGGGCTTGCGGCGTTGATCCCGGTTCTGGCGGCTGTGGCAGCTGACGCCCAGACCGTTTGTCCTCCGGCTCCGGAGTTCACTCCCTGCGAGCTGGTTTTCGACATCCCGTCCGCGGGTGGTGGCGAGGCGATCGATCTCGCGGCCGAGTTCCGATCCCCGCACCAGAACACCGGGCGCGCCCAGGCCTTTTGGGACGGTGGAACGCGATGGGTCATCCGCTATACGGCGGCCGAGCCCGGCACATACAACTGGCGGCTGACCAGCACCATTGCGGGACTCGGCGGCAAAGAAGGAACCTTCACCGCCACGCCCGTCGAGAAGCCCGGATGGCTGCGCGCGGCCAACATCCATCACTTTGCATTCGTCGATTCCGCCAACCAAAACAACCTGACGCCGCATCTCTGGATGGGCGCGATGGTCCCCGGATTCGCCTCCATGAGCGCCACGCAGTGGATGTCGCTTGTCGATACGCGATCCGCGCAGCACTTCAATCATCTCGGCGTCACGTTGGTCGATGAAGCTCACGGCGCCGCCTTCCAGTCGCTCGAATTCTTCCACGCGGCGGAAGAGAAACTGCGTTACGCGAACCAGAAAAACATCATCGTCGACATAGCATTCTTCGCTGGTGACGGGCTGATGAACCGCCTGCTGCCATCTCACGACGTGCGGCAGAAGTGGTTTACGACCGCACTCTCGCGTCTCGCGGCCTTCGATGTGACGTGGCAAGGTATCGAAGACTGGGAGAGTTATGACAACGGCCGCGATCTGCTGAAGGAAATCGGTGACTACCTCGCGGCGCTCGATCCGTATAAACACACGCGGTCGACGCGCGCGGGCGTATCGTCTGGTCCCGTGGTCGACGATGGCTGGCTGCGCTACCGTTCGTATCAGGGCGGCGATGAAACCGTTGCCGCAATCGATCAGCAGGTCTACCAATATCCGTCGGTGAGTAATTTCGGGAACGATGCGACCGATGCCGATGCGTTCCGCCATCGCCTTTGGAACGCGACGGTCAGCGGCGCATATCCCTCGACGGCGATACCGAATGAGCAGGCCGCGAACGAGATGAAGATCTGGTACGAGTTCATGGAAGGCACGCGGCATTGGGAGCTCGAGCCGTTCTTCGATGTGGATAACGGCCGCGGTCTCTCGCTCGAAGGCGTCGAATACATCATCTATGTCGAGAAGCCGGGGCCGGTAACCGTGAATCTGGAAAAGCACGGCTACGATGGCCGATGGTTCGATCCGGCGACGGGGCAATCGGTGAAGATCAAGGAGATCAAGACCGAGGTTTTCACCGGCGAGCCTCCCGACCGCACGCACGATTGGGTGCTGCAGATCTCGCGCGAGGGCCACAAGGCATCGATGCTGAAAAGCTACCGGTTCGATTCGCGCGAGGAAGGCATCCAGATGCAGCAGATCGAGGGGAATCCGGACAAGGTCCCGTTCGACCTAGTCGAGCCCGCGGGTGACACGGTCTCCCTGAGCCGGCCCGCGTCGTTTTCGATCAAGCTGAAGCGCGAAACGAAAGCGCTGCGGCGCATGATGTACGAGTGGACGGGCGAAGTCACTGTCGATGGCAGGAGCTATCGGGTCATCGGCACGGGCGCGAGCGGCACGCTGCACATTCCGCCGAATATCGCGCGCAATTATCCGGCGGCGCTGCACATTCGCATCCTCGCAATGAATGCGCTTGGCAAGGTGTACGCGCTGGATCGAAACTATACGCTGACGAAATGAATCCCCAATACAGGTATGGATGCTGACGCTGGCCGTCGATACTACAGCCGATGCGGGCAGCATCGCGCTGGCGGATGATAACGGGTTCGGCGAGGAAATTATCGTCGAAGCGCCGCGGGGCTTCAGCCGCGTGCTCTTTGGCGAGATCGAGCAATTGCTGGCTCGACAGCGGGTCAAGCTCGCGGAAATCGACCTGTTCGCGGCCGCGGCCGGTCCGGGGTCTTTCACCGGCGTGCGCGTGGGTCTTTCCGCAATGAAGGGGCTCGCGGAAGTGCTGCGGAAGCCGATCGCCGCCGTGTCGAATCTCGCGGCGCTGGCGGAATTCGGGGACTCAGACCTGCGCGCCACGATCATCGACGCGCGGCGGGGCGAAGTCTACGGTGCGGTTTATGACCACGGCGGACGGTTGATTATCCCGGAAGTCGTGCTGCCATTTGAAAAGTTTCCCGGGTTACTGCCTTCGGCAAACATCGAATGGATCGCGCAGGATTTCGAGCCCTTTCGCGCAGCGCTCGCCGGGACGCAATTCGAGAGCCGCCCGGTGGTGAAGGCACCCGCGGCCCTGGCCGATGCGGTCGCGCGGATTGCGATGCGGCGCGCGGCAGCGGGGCTGGCTACGGATCCGGCCACGATCGAAGCGAACTACGTGCGGCGCTCCGACGCGGAGTTGTTGTTCAAAGCCGGCTAATATGCGATCCCGATGATATCCTCGCAGAACTGAATGGCGCGAGCGGCGCGACAACTCGAACTCGCCGGCGTTTTTGCGTCTGCCATCACTCCGCGCCGGGGCAACACACAGGACGCCGACTTTTCCGGGCTCCTCGACCTGCTCGATTTCCTCGCCTCCGGGGGCGTGAAGGGCGTTTGCCTCTGCGGCCCGACCGGCGAATTTCTGAACTACAGTTTCGCCGAACGGCAGCGCATGATTTATCTCGGCGTGAAGCGCAGCCGCGTGCCGATCCTGGCCGGCGTCTCGCACTCGACGTTTGCGGGCGCGGTGCAGCTTGCCGACGAAGCTATCGCGGCCGGAGCCGACGGATTGATTCTGATGCCGCCGTACTTTTTTCGATATGCGCAGAGTGAGATCGAGGAATTCTATCTGGAGTTCGCGAAGGAAACAGGCGACGCCGTGCCGATCGTGATTCAAAATTTTCCGCAAGTCGCTTCCGCTATCGGAATTGACCTCATGCGTCGTCTCATCGACACCGGCCGCTTTGCCGGTATCGAAGATTCGAGCGGCGATCCCGAGACTCTCCGGCAGCTTTTGGAACTCCGACGGACTCGGCCGTTCGCGCTCCTGTCGGGCGATGACCGGAGAGCGGCGGAAGCCTTACGCGCGGGCGCCCACGGCGTGATCTCCGGCGTCGCCTGCGCCGCACCCGAGGTGCTCATGTCGCTGGCGCAGGCAATCGCGGCGAACGCTGAGGCACAGGCCGAAGCGATGCACGCGCGATTGCTCGAGTTCGTGGAGTGGGCGGACCGGTTTCCCTATCCCGTCGCAATCAAACGTGCGGTGGAACTGCGCGGCCAGCATTCCGCGCCTCCGCTCGCCCCACTCGGGCCGGAAGCACGAGCCGCGCTCGACGAGTTTTCCAAATGGTTTGCAGCATGGCTCCCGCAGGCGAAGAAAGCAGCGTCGAATGGGTAATCTGTCCGACTTTCGCGAATTCGGTCACAAGCTCATCGACTGGGTTGCGGACTATCTGGAATCGCCGGAACGCTACCCGGTGCTGTCGCAGGTGAAGCCGGGCGAGATCGTGAACGGTCTTCCCGCGCATGGTCCGATGCAGGGCGAGCCGCTCGATCGCATCTTCGAGGATTTCGAGCGCGTGATCCTGCCCGGCATCACGCATTGGAACCATCCGCGCTTCCTCGCGTTCTTCGCGAACACTTCTTCGCCGCCCGCCGTGCTCGGCGAGCTCCTGGCCGCGGCTTTGAATGCGAATGGCATTCTCTGGAAAACATCGCCGGCCGTGACGGAGCTCGAAATCGTAACCCTGCGCTGGCTGCTCGACTGGCTCGGGTTGCCCGAGGACTGGTTTGGAATGATCCTCGACACGGCCTCCACCAGCACTTTGCATGCGATTGCGGCCGCGCGCATGGCGATGGCGCCGGAAACACGCGAGGACGGCGCGCCGCGGGATTTGATTCTTTACACGTCCGATCAGGCGCACTCCTCCGTCGAAAAGGGCGCCATGGCGCTGGGATTCGGACGCAGCAACGTGCGCACCATCGGATCGGACGCGGAATTCCGCATGCACCCTGATCTGCTCGAACAAGCCATCGCGCGCGACCGCGCCGCCGGATTGCGCCCGTGTTGTGTCGTCGCGACGGTTGGAACGACATCGACCACGGGCATCGACCCGGTGCCCGCGATCGCGGAGATCGCACGCCGCGAAGAGCTGTGGCTGCACGTCGATGCCGCATACGCGGGGTCCGCGGCCATCGTGCCCGAGTTTCGCTGGATTCTCGACGGCTGCGAGCGTGCCGATTCGTTTGTGTTCAATCCGCACAAATGGCTGATGGTGCCGGTCGATTGCAGCGTGCTCTATTGCCGCCATCCGGACGTGCTGCGGCGGACCTTCTCACTCGTGCCGGAGATTCTGAAAACGACCGACGGCGGCCTCAACATGATGGACTACGGGATTCCGCTCGGTCGCCGTTTCCGCGCCCTGAAGCTGTGGTTCGTGCTGCGGTACTACGGGCGCGACAGGTTGGCCGGAATCATCCGCGACCAGATCGCCATGGCCCGCGAGCTCTCGGCGCGCATCGCCGCCGACGCGCGATTTGAGATCTGTGCGCCCACGGTCTTCTCGGTGGTCTGTTTCAGGCTGCGCAGCTCGAATGCCGCCAACCGCGCGCTGCTGGACGCGGTCAACAGTGCGGGACAGTTCTATATTTCCGCGACTGTTGCTGGCGGCCGTACGATCCTGCGCATCGCGGTGGGAAATATGCTGACGACCCGCGGGACGCTGGACGAACTGTGGACCCTGATCGACGGGTTGACCGAGTAGAAAATGGGTCAGCGAGCCGCGCGCGTAGACTTCGGCCGCAGATAGAAGTCAAAGCTCAAATCGGGATATTGCCGGTAGAGCTCGACCACGTGGTCGTAAATCCGCGTCCAGAGCTCGGCTCGGAAGCCCGGTACCGCAACCCGCACGTTAAACAGCGTCTGGTGATCGATGCTGATGTCGACGGAGCCCGGACCGGAAATGGCCTCGATGTCCGCTTTGATGGCCTTCGCAAGCGCGGGACCGCCTTCGATTACGGTCACCGGGATGCGGACCGCCGGCACCGGCGCCTTCGGGCCTTCCTCTTTGTTCGTTGTTGTCGTGGTGGTCAGGAAAGCGGCGAGTGCCAATCCGAGCATCAACATCGAAACGTCTCCCTGTTCAAAAGATACACCAGGCTGGCGAGGAATCGATCCCGCTCCGCTACTTCATGACCGAAAGATATGCGGCCCACGGTCCCACTTCATTCTTCCAACGCCTTGCCATCACGCGGCTGATCTGCACGATGTGGGCCAAATCGTGCGCCGTCCACGTGGCCAGAAGCTGCCGGACGGTGACCGGACCCAGATCGGGATGGGTCCCGCGCAGGTCCAGTTGGGCGGGCTGGAGATCGAGGGCGCGTAGCCGCGCAACGTTGTCCCGGCGCAACGCGCTGAAGTCGTCGAGCAGTTGCGCGAGCGCCTTGCCGCGGCTGTCGCGGAACTGCGCCTCCCGGTCGAACACGTCGAATGGCCGCGCGGGGCCGTAATCCAGCATGATGCCGAGACGCGGCATCCAGTCGGCTTCTTCGCAATGAATCAAATGCCCGACGACCACGTAGGGGCTCCAGGTGCCCGGACCCTCGGTGGCAGCAGTCCATACGTCCGGCAGGCCGCGCAGCGCGGTGTCGAGCACTGCAGGGGTGCGAGTCAGGACGGACAGGCATTCTTCCACGAAGGCATCGGCCATGCAGCCATCATATGCAGGGACGCGAAACCGTTATAAACTTGGCTGGAAATCCGGCATGTCACCATTGCGAACACTGCTTGTTTTTCTGTTGTGGCTTGTGTGCGCCCAAGCGCAATGGATCAACCACCCAACAATCGGCATTCCACGCACGAAGGACGGAAAAGTCAACGTTTCGGCTCCGGCGCCGCGCGACCGCGACGGCAAGCCCGATCTTTCCGGCATCTGGACCGTCACCGATCAAAAATATCTGGATAATCTCGGCGCGGACGGCGTCGAGATCCCAATGCTGCCGTGGGCCGCGAAAATCTATGCCGAACGCCAGGAGAACAACGGCCGCGACCGGCCCAGCGGACGCTGCCTGCCGCACGGCGTGACGGACTTCGATGCGCTCTTCCAGCCGCGGAAGTTCATTCAGACGCCCACCGAGATCGTGTTGCTGTTCGAGAGCTACCATTCCTACCGGCAGATTTTCATGGATGGGCGCGCGCTGCCGAAGTCCGCTGAGCCTTCGTGGTTCGGGGCGTCGGTCGGGAAGTGGATGGGCGACACGCTCGTCGTCGAAACTGCCGGCCTGAGCGACGAGACATGGCTCGACGATGGTGGCCATCCGCATACCGACGCGCTCCGCCTGACCGAGCGCTTCCACCGCCGCGACTTCGGCCATCTCGACGTGGAGATTACGATCAACGATCCGAAGACATACGCGAAACCGTGGACCGTGAAGATTCCCTGGGATTACCTGCCCGACACCGAACTGCTCGACTGGGTGTGCGAGAACAATCGCGACGTCGGGCACATGGTCGGCAAGTGAGCGCGTGTGCGCGAATCAGCGCGCCGCGTTCAGCACTTTCGCCACAAACAACGCCGGCGCCTGAACGTTCGCCATGTGGCTCTGACCTTCGAGCGTGACGCTCCTGCATGCTGGCGCCGAACTGCAAATGAACTCAGTGCCTTCCTTCATCCAGGCGGGGCTCTCGCTTCCGACCAGCATCGTGGTCGGGACGTTCCACCTCTTCAGCTCGTCTCGCAATGCCGCCGCACGCCCTTCGAAGCCGCCCGACGTTTCCATTTCGCGCGGCAGTGTGTTGCCGGTCAAAACGAGACCGGGCCAGGCAGGACTTGATCGAACGGCGTGCGCGCGCTCCTTACCGAAGACCGTGCCGAGAAACAGCTCGGTGACTCGGTCGCGATCGTCGGCCGCGAGCGCTGCCTTTGCCTCCGTCAGCGTGGTCGCATGACCCGGATTACGATTCGCGAACACAGGCGGCTCATAGAGGATCACGTGGGCGACGTTCTTCAAGCCACCGTTGGCCTTCATGCCCTGCACGACGATCAGTGCGCCATAGGAATGTCCAACCAGAACGACAGGCTCTCCGATCGCGGCGACCATGGCGGCCACGTCCTCCACCTCGCGATCGATCGAGTACGCCGGACCGTCGCCGCTGGGAGCGCGTCCCCGGCGCTCCATCACGTAGACGGTGAAATGCTGGCGCAACTCGGGAAGGACGGCAAGCCACTCCGTACCCGTGGCGGCCGCGCCGTGGATCAGCAGCATGGCGGGACCGGAGCCTGTCTTCGAGTACGCGATTGTGGTTTCGTCTTTGGAGATAACTTCCAGCGGTGTTCGTGTCAGGATAACTACCCGGGTTACTTCGTGTCGACCTTGACGACCTGAATCATGAGGCTTTTCGGCACCAGCATCTGATGCGGAACGCCTGCCGGAATATGAAAGACATCGCCCTGAGCCATCGGCTTGCGCACCCCGCCGGTGATGGACTTGCCGCGAATCTCGCCTGGCCCCGTCGTCTTCGCGCCGACCATCGTTCCGCCGACGACCAGAGTCCCCTCGCCCGACACCACCGTCACCACGTCGACCTGCTTGTCATGGGTCTCCGCGGCGCCGTCGCCCTCGCGGCGGACGAGCAGCAGTCCGTGATTTCCCCATGTAGCCACGCGATCCGCGCCGGCCTTGTTTTCGTCCAGTTTGGCGGCTTTGAGGCGCGCCTGGATATCGGAAGCCTTGTACATGGCGAAGCCCTCGGGGTCCGCGGCAAAAGCGGTTGCGGCGAGAGACAGAACGACGAGCGGCAGTAGTTTCATGCGTCGGATCGTATCAGACCGGGCTGTTTGTTTCAACGCGCTCGGCGTTATTCACCATGGCATCTGGCGCTTTGTATATTTGCGCCCAATCTCGGCCGTCTGCTCGTTCGCCGGACCGACCATCACGCCTTCCTTCAACTGATCGATCACGTTGTTCGGATTCATCGAGTTCAGAAAGAAGATCTTGTTCGCCTTGCATGCCGCGAAGACACGAGCGCGCGCCGCCACCATCTTCGGATCCCGCTCGGCGCCCGGGCCACGCACACCCAGCGACAGGGCCATATCGCCCGGACCCCACTCCGCGAAACCAATGCCCGGAACCTTCAGGCTCTCCTCGGCATTCGCCAGCGCGTACTTGTCCTCGAGTTTTACGCCGAGCAGAAGCTCTCCCTCGGGATTCAGCGGCCAGGCGTCGGCTTTGTCGAAATACTCATCCTGCGTCACGCCCCAGATCTGCGACGCGGTTGCGGCGCCGTGAGCGCCGCGGCGCCCTTCATTGATGCCGTGGTCGAGGCCCTGCTTGTGGATTGGCAGCCGCACGGCTTCAATGAACGCGCGGATCGCGCCGGGCGTATCCGCATGGGTGAGCATGATGCCGTGGACGCCGGTCGCGAGCACCTGGCTGAACATCCAGGCGTTGGCGCGCACGGCGGCTTCATCCGTTCCATTGACGGGCACGTTGACGATCACCGCCGGGGTGCGATGGCCGCTCTTCGTCGGGCCGCCCGCCACGAGTCCCTTCATATACTCGGCGAGACCGGCGACGTCGAACGGCGCATGCTCCATGTCGTAGCTGATGTAATCGGCGTAGGTCTGGGCGTCCTTCCGGCCTTGTTCGAAAGTGCCCACGGTGCCCGAATGCGAGCCCGCGTAATAGACCGGCTGGCCCTGCTCGAGCAGCTCGATGGCGCGATTGATGCGCTTCGGCTTCGGGGTTTGAGCGCGCAGAGATGTGAAGCCCGCCGCGAAGCAGAGACCGGCGGCAAGGAGATATGCGGCCGCTTTGGTTTTACTCATGAAATGCAGTATACGTCCGTGTTCGGGTAGAATGAATCCCGGCGGTTTACCGTCCCGAGGTATATGGGTGGCTTTCCTGCGATACTGCGGCCTGATTCTGATACCCGCGGCTCTGCTTCTGGCCCAGCAGCCGCGCGGCGGCAACGCTGGCCTCATCCAGCCGCTGACGGACCTGCAGAAAAGTCTGAAGGGCAAGCTCGAGAAGATTACAATTCACGGCAAATCGCTGGAAGGAAATCTCGAAGGCGACTCGGCCGATCGCGACGTCTTCGTTTATCTGCCCCCGAGCTATGAGCGCGAAACGGCGCGGCGTTATCCGGTGGTCTATACGCTCCACGGCTACGGATTGCACGCCCAGCAGTGGGTAGGCTTCGCGAATGTTTCCGGCCTCGAAAAAGGGATGGCCGACGGCACGACGAAGGAGATGATTCTGGTCGCGCCCGATGCGTTCTCACTTCACAACGGCAGCTTCTATTCCAACTCGAAAACCACCGGCGATTGGGAGACTTTCGTCGCGGTCGAACTGGTGAGCTACATCGACAGCCACTACCGCACGATTCCGAATCGCATGAGCCGCGGACTCGCCGGACACTCCATGGGCGGCTATGGCACGCTGCGCATCGGCATGAAGCATCCGGAAGTGTTCTCCAGCCTCTACGCGATGTCGGCGTGCTGCATGCTGGATACGGCTGAGGTAACTCCGGCCATGACGCAGATGCAAGCGATCAGGACGAAAGAAGATGCGGCAAAGCTTTCGTTCAATCAGAAGTCGCCGCTGGCGCGCGCCGCCGCATGGTCGTCGAATCCGGCGAATCCGCCGCTGTATATCGACCTGCCGGTCAGGGATGGAAAACAGCGTCCGGTGATCGCGGCGAAGTGGATGGCGAATTCGCTGATGGTGATGCTGCAGGAGTACGCGCCGAATCTGAAGAAGATGAAAGCGATCGACATGAATGTGGGCTTGCAGGATGGCCTGCTCGCGACCAATCGCGATATGGATGAAGCTCTGACGGACGCCGGCGTGCCGCATCATTTCGAGACGTTCGATGGCGATCACAACGGACAGGTGCCGATGAACTTCGCGGTGAAGGTGCTGCCCTTCTTCTCGAAGGAGCTGGAGTTCGGGAAATAGGAAACGGCGGCTGAAGCCGCCGCTGCGGGTACGAGTGCCCGCGCCACGTCTACTTCGTGCGCTGTACCGGCCGCGCGAACTTCGCCGCATCGATCTGGACGTTCGGCTGCACTTCGGTGATCGCGTATTCTTCCCGGCCACTGACCCATCCGTAGATCCACTTGCGCGCGAGTTTAACGCCTGCCACCGGTTGGTAATCGGAATAGTCGATCTGCGTCGGCACACGGCCCACCGCCGAATCGGCGTACCGGACCATCCGCGTCAGCAGGTTCGTCTCCTTGTCGAAGTAGAAGGTCGCGAGAATGCCGGTTGCTCTCGCCTGCAGCACGTTGTTCTCGCGGCCGTCCAGCGTCACCGGAGTGCCCACGCGCCAGGTCTGGAAGTAGGACTTCAGCCGCCCAGGAAAGGCCATTTCCGCGTCGAGCTTGCCGCCTTCGCGCGCGCTGCCTGTAAGGGGGTACTCCTTCACGACAGTCAGCGGCAGCATGACCCACGCGTCGCGCCCATTGAAGCTGCGCGCGACGTCTCCTTCGCGCTGATGCACGGTGGTGACCAGGTCGTCGGGAATCTTCGCGTAGAGCTCCATAGAATCGTCGCGCGTTTCTCCGAACAGATGGCTGGTGCCTTTGGCGGAGTAACTCGTAAGCTTGTTGATCGCATCCGTGCCGCCGATAGCGGTCGTGAACCTGGCAAAAATTTCGTCGGCCGTGGGAACGCCCGAGCGGCCCGTCGGCACGATATCCGCGGGGAACGAGAGCGGCTCACCGTAGATCATGTCGATCGAGGGAGTGACGGCCGGATTGGGGCTGCCGCGATGGCAGGTCCAGCAGGTCACAGCGGGCTGGGAGCCGGGGAAGTTGGTCTTGTTGATGTTCTTCACCATCTCGGTCATCTGCCGTGCCCGTTTCTTGCGCGGCGGATCGTCTTCCCATTTGGGATTGTCAGTGCCCGCGCCGGTATGGCAGTCTCCGCAGCAGTAGCTGAGCGCCGCCGAGAACAGGCCCATTGTGCCCATGAACTCGTCCACCGGAATTCCCTTCAAGACCTGCACGTTCTTGAACGCCTGATCCGACATCTGGGGCCGCGCGGCCGCGGTGGGACCCTGCGCCGCGGCCTGCCCCTGCGCGTGCAGTTTCAGCGCGAATGGCAGCGCTCCGATCGATGCCGCCAACGCACCGGAGACGATCCATCGTTTCGAACGAATATTCATCAATTGCTCCCTTTATTCGGCCCCGTACATACAAGTCAAACGCGCCGCGCAACCGGACCGGAATCATCATAATACAGGCCACGCTTTGGCGCGTAGTTTGCCCTCCTCGCGCAGGCTGTGATAGCATCTCGCGTTACGCTCGAAGCAACTGCACCTTGATGAACCTGCCTCACGTCCACCTGCTGTTGAATCACTTTCCGATCATCGGCACAATCATCGCGCTCGGCCTGCTGGTGTTCGCGCTGCTCGGCCGCAGCGAGGATCTGCGACGCGGCAGCTTCGTTATATTCACGGGCATCGCGCTGCTGTCGATCCCGACATATATGAGCGGCAGCGGCGCCGCGCTCGCGCTCAAAAAGCTCCCGAACATTTCCGAAAGCGCGCTCGCCGCGCACAACGGAATGGCGCTGATCGCGCTCGCCTTCGTCGAGGTTACCGGCCTGTTCGCGTGGCTCGCACTCTGGCAGTCGCGGCGCTTCTCCCGTCCACGCAACTGGACTGTCGCCGCCGTTGTTGTGCTCTCTCTGCTCACGCTCAACTTCATGGCGCTGACCGGAAACACCGGCGGCGACATCCGCCATCCGGAAATTCACGATGTGGAACAGTCAGCAGTCGCGCCCCCTGTAATCGATGCCGCGGCCGTCGGGATGTTCATCACGGGCCAGAAGTGGGTATGGCCAACCTGCGAGACGCTTCACTTCATCGGGCTGAGCCTGTTGATGGGCGTCGTGTTCCTCGTCGATCTGCGGATGCTCGGCTTCATGAAGAGCGTTTCGTTTCCCACGCTGCACCGCCTGCTCCCATGGGGAATTCTGGGCTTCGGATTGAACGTCGTCACTGGCATCCTCTTCTTCGTCGGCTCGCCCGAGCAATACACCAACAGCGTGCCATTCCAGTGGAAAATGATCTTCGTCCTGGTAGCCGGCGCCAACGCGCTTTACTTCACGATGTTCGACGACGTGTGGCAACTGAAGCCCGGCGACGACGCGCCGTTCACGGCGAAGTTCGCGGCGGGGTCGGCGGTGGTCCTGTGGGTGGCGATCATGTGGTGCGGCAACATGCTGCCTTTCCTCGGAGACTCATTCTAAGGTGCCCCTCGCTCTTGCTGTCGTTCTGCTGGTGACGGGCGTGACCGTGATCGCCGGACTGGCCGGCTACCTCATCGACCGCAGCGTCCGCCGTAATGAAAACAGGGAGCCCTGACCCGAATGCACGACTTCCTCAATTCCGTCGAACAATCGTCGCTGAGCATCTGGATCCGCGAGTCCGGCTCGATCTGGTCGTTTCCTACGATTCTGCTGCTGCATACGCTCGGCATGTCGATTGTGGCGGGTGGCAGCGCGATCGTCGATCTGGTGCTGCTGGGTTTCTGGCCGGTGAAGATGTCAGTCCGTCCGCTGGACAAGTATTTTCCGCTCATCTGGGCGGGCTTCTGGCTGAACGCGGTCACAGGGACGCTGCTGCTGATGGCGGATGCCACCGCGAAGCTGACGAACACCGATTTTTACGTGAAGATGGCGTTTATCTTCGCGGGCGTGGCGGTGCTGTATCAAATGCGCCGGAAGGTTTTCGCCGACCCGCTGCTCGATCGGGGCGTTGTATCCGGGACCGCGAAAGGACTCGCCTGGGCTTCCCTGATCTGCTGGTTTGCGGCGATCACGGCGGGGAGATTGCTGGCGTATGTGGGGCCGGTGTCGGGCCCGCCGGGCTTGAGCAACAAATGATGCGGCGCGGGCAATCGTGCCGGCGCTTGTCGCTCAACCTCTCCTATACAGCCCCATCCGCTGCTTCACCAACTCAACCGTCGAATCGGCGATCGGCGTCACGGCTTCCGCTCCCTCGCGCAGGACTCCATCCAGATAACCCGTGTCTTCCGTGATCTCCCGGTATCGCCGCTGGATTGGCTCCAGCTTTCCCACCATCATCTCGGCCACTTGCTTCTTCAGGTCCCCATAGCGCAGACCCGTGAAATGAGCGCGCATCTGGTCGGCCGTCCAGTCCGCGAATGCCTGAAAAATGTTCAGCAGGTTCGCGACGCCCGGACCCATTGTCTCGAAATCGACGGCGGGATTCGAATCCGTCGTCGCGCGCATAATCGTCTTCCGGACCTTCTCCGGCGCATCGAGCATGCCGACCGCATGGCCCGATCCGGCGGCCGACTTGCTCATCTTCGCCGTCGGATCGTCCAGCCCCATCACGCGCGCGCCCACCGCCGGGAGCTTCGTCGCGGGCATCGTGAACGTTTCGCCGTAGAGTGAATTGAAGCGCTGCGCGATGTCGCGCGTCAGCTCGAGGTGTTGCGACTGGTCCTCGCCTACCGGCACGATCGCGGCCTGGTAAAGCAGAATGTCCGCCGCCATCAGCACTGGATATTGGAACAATCCATCTCCCACCGACTCCTGCGCGGCCGACTTTGCTTTGAACTGCGTCATGCGGTCGAGCCATCCCATAGGCGTGACGCACGTCAGCATCCAGGCCAGTTCGGCGTGCGCTGGCACGCTCGACTGCACGACGATCCGCGAATGCTTCGGATCGATTCCGGCTGCGAGAAACAGCGCGGCGAGCTCGCGGATCTTCGCGCGCAGCTCGGCCGGGTTCTGATAGACCGTGATCGCGTGCAAATCCACGATGCAGAAGATGCTTTCGTAGTCGTACTGGATTTTCACCCAGTTGGCCAGCGCGCCGAGATAGTTGCCGATATGCAGATTGCCGGACGGTTGTACGCCCGACAGAACGCGGGATTTCATGAGATGTGTTTTTGAATGTCTATCGTAGCAGTGAGGCGTCCCAGCGGCCGAGATTTGCCGCGGCGTCGTAGGTGCTGCGGCAGAAATCGAGGACGGATTTTCCAGTGTTCGGCTGACTGCGCGCAATGTCGTATTTGAGGATGAACTCGCCCAGTTGCGCATCCCACCCGGCGGCTTCCGGAAGAATCTTCTGTTTGTCGAGATCCGGGATAACAGGCGCCGCGTACGCATAGAACGCCGCTTGCGGATAGGCGCGGCTGCCTGGCCAGAAGCCGCAACTTATAACTTCGTGCGAGTAGGCTTCGCGCGTGACCGGATCGGCGCCTTCGCGCGGCGCGGCCTGCTTTCCGTTGAACCGCGTCACTGCCAGATCGAACGAGCCCCAGAAGAAGTGCACCGGGCTGCACTTGCCGGTAAAGCCCGCGCGGAAGCGCCTGAAGACGAGATCGGCGCCAATCAGAATGCGCCGGAAGCGCTCGACGTATTCGCGATCGTAAGAAGCATGGTGGCGGTCTTCGTCAAATGGCGTTGTGTCGTCGAATTCCTGCGGCTTCGGGTTGATCTTCACTTCGATGCCGAGCGAGTGCAGGGCGGACATGTACTCGACGTAGAAATCCGCCACCGAACGCGGGAACAGGCGAACCGTAGTCATGCGGCCAGCGCTGGTCGAGAGGACCAGTTCGTGTGAAACGAAATCGAACTCGGCCTCGAACGCAATGTCGCCGAAGCACATTCCGGGCGCGATCAGACCTCGCGGCGTCACGTAGAGCGTGACGTGCCACCAGTGGTTCTGCGGCGGGCTCAGTGCCATGCGGGTCTTGCCGACGATCTGGGTCCACATGTGGAGCGTGTCGCAGGTCGCTTCCCACTCGGCGAAAGGAAGCGCGGGCCAGACTTCACTTTCAGTCGAATTCAAGCTCGACCTCGTCGATGTAGCACCAGCCCCAGTCCTCGCCGGGTTCGATCGAGCGAATGATCGGGTGCTTTACGGCGTGGAAATGCTTTGTCGCGTGCTTGTTTTTGGAAGAATCGCAGCAACCCACATGGCCGCATTCCATGCAGAGGCGCAGGTGCACCCAGGTGTCGCCCACCTTCAAACATTCCTCGCAGCCGTGAGTATGCGGCTTCACATTTTTTATGTGATCGCCGTGAGTGCAGGTCATACCCTCAGCTTCGCATGATTTCGAAATCGCGAATCGGTGCAAAACAAGCGCTGGTAGAGCAGCATGGCAGTACAAATCGGCGAAATCGTGGAAAATAGTGAAGGACCAGATCAAGTGAAACCGCGCACCATCCTGCTGTTTTTAGTTCTCTCCTGCTTCCCTTCGGCGGCCGACGCACCGCCCGGCACTGTCGCGGAAGCCCGGCATGAGATGTTCGCCGCGCGCTACGAACATGCGGCGCAGCTTTACCGGACGCTGCTCGAAACCGAGCCGGACGAGGGTGAAGCCTGGTATGGACTCGTCCGGTGCGAGCTCAGTCTCCATCATTCCCGGCTTGCCTATGCGGCCGCCAACGGGGCGCTCAAGAGCGCAAACCAAACTCCCGGAGCGCAGACCGCCGCAGGGCTCGCCATGTACCGGCGCGGCGATTTATCCAAAGCGGAAACACATTTCCGCGCCGCGTTGAAGATCAAACCGGATTATCCGGGCGCTTTCGCCGGCCTGGCCTCCGTGTATTCGGCCGTTTCGCTTTCTAAAAGCGCGCGCGACCTGCGCCTGATAGCCTGGCAGCTATCGCCGGACGATCCGGAGCTCATAGCGGCGCACGTCGCCAGTCTGAAAGGCGACGAGCGTATCCGGGCGCTCGAAGCGGTGCTCACGGCGCTGAATCCGTCCAGTGAAGAGGCGCGGGACCTGCGGGTGCATATTGCGAACGAGCGAGCCGCGGGCCCGCGCAAACTGCGCCGGCTGACCAGCCCTTACCAGGCCGCACAGGTGAAGTTGTTTCGTGTTCTGGACGGGCTCTCGCGCGATCGCGGTGTCGGCATCGTTCTGCGCCTCAATGGAAAGCAGAACGCGCGACTGCTGCTGGATACGGGCGCATCCGGTATCTCCATCGCGCCGAAGCTGGCCGAGAAGGCGGGGCTGCGGGTTATCAGCGGAGAAGCGGGCGAGGCCAGAGGCATCGGGGACGACAAGCCGCAGAGCGAAATCGCGTATCTGGCGGACGAGGCGCGCGCCGGCGATGTCGTATTCGCCGACTATCCGATTGCGGTCTTCAACTCCGCGAAATCGGCCGATTACGATGGGCTGATCGGCGCCGATGTCTTCGACCGTTTCCTTGTCAAAATCGATTTTCCGCAGCTTGTGCTCTCACTCGAAACGCGGCCGGGCGGAAGTGACGCGTTCGAGGAGCCGGCAGATTTCGCCGGCGCGCCGCCCGCCGGCTTTTACCGGATGGTGCGATTCGGCGATCATCTGACGATCCCGACGTTCATCAACGGCCGCCCGCAGTCATCGCTCTTCCTGCTGGATTCCGGCTCGACTTCAAACCTGATCGATACGGACACCGCGAAGGAATTTGCGGGCGGAACCAGCAGCGACTCGATGATCGGCGTGAGAGGCATTCAGGGAAAGGCGATCGAGGCCTCGCGCACAGGCCGCGTGTCGCTCGTCTTCGCCGGCTTTCGGCAGGACAACCCCGAGATTATTTCGATCAGCCTCGAAAAAATGAGCGACGCGATGGGTGTAGGGTTCGGCGGGATTCTGGGAATGCCCGTGCTGCGCAATCTGGCTGTGACGATCGATTATCGCGAAGGCACGGTCAAATTCGATTACCGGCGGCCCTAGGATGCGGGGGGCAGCAGGCGCCGGCACCATTAGACCTAAAGGCCCTGAAACCCTAACGCCCAGTACCACTTAAATTCTGAATCCCGGATGGTATGCGCACGATTGGTGATCCCACTGTGCTTTGCTTTGCACTCGTCCAGGCCGATTGACAATCTAATGCCACGTAGTTTTTACGCACCCGCCGGATATGGCTCACATTCTTCGAGATGCTGCAGGCCTGCACGATGGTGGAACAGGCTTCAGCCTGTCGCCGCGCATTGAAAACACAGGCTGAAGCCTGTTCCACCATCGTAACTTTGCATCGTTTTTTCTGACAGCCTCTGCATCTCAGACACCCGGGCCCAAAAAACTACGTGGCATTAGATTGACAATCGGCCGCAGGTTGCCAACCTGCCCCACAATCGTCTTATGGCGCTTTGCACGTGAAGTTCGCCGCGTCGTCGATGCTGCCGGACCCTTTGTACTTCGCAAGCTGCGGATACGGGCACAAAGGCCGCGTGCGGTCCACCTTGCCGTCGCGCGCCGTGCGCGAGGCGAGGATCTGGTCGGGCGCCTTCTTCGCTTCGACCCACTGCTCCACCGCGCCCAGCATGTCGAAAGTGCTGGTGCCTTCGCCGCCGCCGCAGTGCGCCATGCCGGGCACCATGAAAAGGCGATAGTTGTCCGTCACCTTGCTTGCGCCGCCGAGCGCTTCCAGAACCGACGTGTAGTAGCGAACGCTGCTGCCTGGCGAGATCTGCGGGTCCGCCCAGCCGTGATACTGGACGATCCTGCCGCCGTGCGCGAAGAACGGCTTCAGGTTCGGATCGAGCGCGTCGACATCCGCGTCGGCTTTGGCGCTCGCGGCGAAGTCGCTGTCGAAGTTGAACGTCCTGTAATCCCAGTCGGGGTTCTTGAAAACGATGTACCGGAAGAGATCGAGGCCGAGGCCCATGGGTTGCGGTCCGGCCATAGTGTTCCAGCCCAGCTCGCTTCCAGGCTCGTGGCCGGGGAAGATTTCCTGTTTGGTGCGCGGGTTGATCACCGACGAATAAATCTTACGCACCGTCTCGACCTGCGGAGCGGTCAGGCAGACGTTCGAGTCTTCGCCTTTGCACTGGATCACGGCAGGGTCGAATTTGCAGCGCGTCGGATCTTCGATGATACCGTCCTTCAGCCCGTCAGTTGCGTCGCAGGCTTCGAGGGCGGCGGCGTGGATGGCCGCGAACTTGGCGGGCGGAATGGTCGACGCTTCGTCTTTATGATTGGCCTGCGCGATCCAGACGGCCTGCGTCGAACGGCCCGTCCAGTTGATGCCGGGCGATCCGGCCACGATGCCGTCGAAGTCGGCGGGATACTTCTGAGCTTCCTTGAGCGCCTGGCGTCCGCCGGCCGAGCAGCCGTTCCAGTAGGAGAGTTTCGGGGTGTTGCCGTAGTAGGCGTTGATGATCACCTTCGACTCGACCGTCATGTCATGCACGGCGCGGTAAGAGAAGTCGACAAGTTTTTCGGGATGTCCGGTGGCGAAGCTGGCGCTGCCGCCTTCGTGACCGGTGTCGGTCATGGCGGCGGCATAGCCGCGCGCGACACCCCCGGCAAGGGTGGCGGGCGCGATGGAGCCCGTATATCCTCCGTTACCGTCGGCTTCGAGCTTACCGTTCCACGAAGTCTGTGCCGGGAGCCAGAGTTCCATCCTGATATCGGAGTCGCTGGATGGCTTGAGCGTCGCGGCCACGCGGCAGAATGCGGGCAGGCTCTTGAAAGCCGCGTTTGGATCGCCGCCGCGTCCGCGTCCGCCACCTGCCGGGACCGTGAAAGCTCCCGCGGCAACCGGTTGAGCGAGCGTGATGGTCGTGTTGGGGAGCGAGAGCGAGGTCAGGCTTTCGCAAGTCTGGGCGGCCTGTGCGGAAGTCAGCGCCGCGGCAAAAAAAACGCCGGCGGCTAAGCCGCCGGCTGTGGAGAGAACTCGAAATGTCATTTATTTCTCCGGTTTTTCGTCGGGTGATCCTGTACCGGTGGAGCCGAGGAACAAGCGCTTGCCGTCAGCGAAGGTGATATCGCGGCCGTTGGCGCGGTTGGAGCCGTCCTTGGCCTGGTAACCCTCGATCACAATTTGCGACCCGGCGGGCAGAGAGGCCTTGGTGAAGCCGCGGCGCAACAGAGCGTTGGGGCTTCCGCCTTCGACCATCCAGTTCGCGACCTTGCCGTCAGGACCCTTGACGTCAATGTGGATCCAGGAATGGGGATTGATCCATTCCATTTCCGTCACCGTGCCCGTGAGCTTGACAGGCTTCTGCGGATCGAACTCCGCGGCGAAGGAATGGTGCGCCCACAGGGGCGCGGCGGCAAGCGTGATGCCCAGGGCCGCCAATGCAATCGCAATCTTCTTCATAGTGTTCCTGCCTGTTATTCGCCTAATGCCGCGCGTCCGTTTGGCTTGATGCCCTTCGCTTCGTCGGCGCGCGCGCCGCTGAGATTGTTGCGCATCCCGTAGTTGCCTTCGGTGCATGCGTATTCGAAGAGCGGCCCGTCGATTTTCGCAATGGGCATCTCGCCCGACCACGACTTCTCCCAAACGGTGGGATCGGTGACGGTGAACTCGTACTTCAGGGTGCCGGCATCGGCGCGCGAGAGGCGCTCGACAACGTGCAGGTTCTCATCCGAGCCGCGGAAAGAAGAACGGTCGCTGAAGTTCGTGGTGTCGATAACGAGCGTGTCGCCATCCCAGTGCCCACGGCCGTCGCCGATCATCATTTTGACGGTGGCGGGCAGGTGAGCGCTGTTATCGGTCGGAATGATGCGGGTTTCGTGGATCATTTCGCTGGTGATCGCCACGTAGCCTTTGCCCTGCGAAATCTGAATGTTGCTGTTGTATCCGCCGGCGGTCATCGGCGGCGCACCGTTCCAGTAGATGCACTGCTCGGCGAGACCGCGGTTCTCGGGCCCGTCGAATTCATGTCCGCGGTTGACGGCCTGCTTCGCGGCCTGCCGCTGGCGGGCGGCCGGAAGGACTGGCGGAACGCGGCCTTCGGGTCCCGTCACGATCGATGTGCGGATGCTGGTCGAGACCTTATTCTGGTCCTTTTCGAGGCCGAACTGAGCCATGTCGTAGTGGACGTCCGCGTAGGTGCCGGGTCCGGTCGGCGCCTTGGCTGCGAGCGATCTTTTCGCGTAGGCGGCGGCTTCTTCGGGCGTGAAGAACTCCTTCGCGCCGAGATCCTTCGGCCGCTCGAATGGGACGGTCGTCGAGGTGGTGTAGAAACCGGAAAGATCGGGCACACCCTCCGGCGTGCGCGAGGCTGCGGCCTTGCCCGCGCCTTCCTTCGCGAAGAGGGCGGCCGAGGGAGCCGCTGACTTGCTCTGGCTTTGCGCCAGGGCGGACACGACGGCGACGCTCACCAAAGCGATTGCCGATGCGATCTCGAAGAGTCGATTGCTCATGATGAAGCTCCTTCTTCTTTTTACCGCGCACGACGGCCCTTCGGCCTGTACGCTCCTACTTTACTGCGTTCGGACCGGTGCCCTTCTTCCGAAGGCCACCATATAGTAATTCTTCCGCAAATTCAACGCACTTGAATTCGAGCAACTGTGCGTTTTTTTCCACATGCCGGTACAACGGCACACTGACTTTCCAGGCGCGCGAAAATGTCTTCGGATCCTCGATGGTCGCCTCGTACATCATGACGTCGGGGCCGCGCATCGTGTAACGCTCGGTGACGTGGAGGGCATCGCTGTGGAAGTTGCCTGAGCGGTCGAACCATGTCTTGTCGTTGAGGCCGGTGACGTCGATGACTAGCGTCTCGCCTTCCCAGTGGCCTATGGACCAGCCCATCCAACTGTCGACAGGGGCGGGCCCGGGCTTGCCCATATCCACGTTCCGCACGGCATTTGCGTACTCATAAGAGATGAGAATGTTCTTCTGGCCCTGGATGATCTGAAATGGATAGGGCATGTACGTCGCGCGGGGCACGCCGGGGAGATAGCACTTGATCTCGGGATCGTCTTTAAAGCGATTGGCGAGGTTTTGCTTTCGTTTATCCAGCATTGCCGGCAGATAGGGGATTTCGTTGCCTTCGACAATGCCGGGGCCGGGCGGGACGGCGAAGTCGGCGGCGAGAGAGAAGACCGGTCCGGCAGCGGCGCCATGGGCCTGGATGTCCCAGTTGGCGGTAGTGGTGGTTTGCCAGATGCCGTTGAGATCAGGCTTACCGTCAGCAGTGCGTGGGGCTCGATAGGGCGCCTGCGCCGCGGCCGAAATGGCCATGCTGAGGGCTGCGATTGTGATCGACAGGGATCGATGCCTTTTTTGCATCCTGCGGATATTATTCTCCCTAAAGAGCGCCCGGTGAGGACGCGCGCGGACGAATACACTTCCGCCCGCGACGCTGATATTACAAGCTAATTGCTTCAAAGTCAATGGCGTGCAGGGTATAAATCTCCGCTGGCGCCGGAGTCCGTGGGATGTATATAAGTTATAGGGTGTGATCGGAGAAACCGGGCGCGGCAACGGCTTGGGGTGGACGACCCGGGCGCGGGAATTCCGGAGCGACTTTTCCATCAACCGCCGTCAAAAAAGTTCCGCTCCCAGGCGGCGTCAAGGGCAGCGTCAGATCGTCCGATTCGAAGCGGAGATCCAGGCGCGATAAAGCGGGGCGATTCCTCTCATGGCGCCCCCGCTTATTGGCTAAGCGTGAAATTCACACTTACGGTTGTCACTACCTCGACTGGATTCCCGTTCAACATTATCGGTTTGTAAAGCCACTGTTGAACCGCGTCCTCGGCCGCCTTCACCAGGAGCGGTGGTCCTGACACCAGTTGAAGAGTCTCCACGTGGCCGTCTTTTCGGATAACCGCCTGGAACGTCACGGCTCCCTGAACGCGCGCCGCCTTTGCCGGCGGGGGATACACCGGCGGGGTTTGCGAAACGAGATTCGTTCCGTACGCGAGGCGCTCTTCGCCGGCCGCGGATCAGGGCAACTGATCGCGGCGTCATACGTACACATTCCACGATATAATACGTACGTGTCCAAGCTCACCCTGAGTGTTGACGATCGCGTGGTCTCCTCCGCCAAACGCTACGCGAAGCAGCGTGGAGTGTCGGTCTCGGAGATGGTTGAGGCATATCTGGCCGCGGTCTCCGGCCCGGCTTCGAGCGCCGCTCGGGACGCTCCAATCGTGCGCTCCCTGCGTGGATCGCTGAAGAAGGCCGATCCCGCCGAATACCGCAGGCACCTCGCCAGCAAGTATCGATGAAACGAATTTTGCTGGACGTCAACGTTGTCCTTGATGTCCTGCTGGACCGGCGGCCGCACGCCGAAGCAAGCGCAGCGGTGTGGTCCGCGATAGAGAACGGGCTCGCGGAGGGATTACTGGCGGCCCATGCCGTGACGACCATTCATTACCTGATCCGAAAGGAAAAAGGGGCTGCGAAAGCCAAAGAAATTCTCTCGGCCCTTCTCAGCGTATTCGGTGTCGCCGCGGTCGATCGGACAGTCCTTCACGAAGCGCTGCAACTGCCGTCTTCCGACTTTGAAGACGCCGTAACCGCGGCAGCCGCCAGGACCGCGCATTGCGACTGGATCGTGACCAGAGACCCGAAAAGCTTTCGCGGCTCCCCGGTTCGTTGCCTGACCCCTGCGGCAGTGCTGCCGCTCGTTGCCTCTGAGGCTGTATAATTCCGTCGCGGAAGGAGTTTCATTCATGTCCATTCGTGTTCATTCGTGGCTGAAAATATTGGCGCTCCTTGCGGCGCTCCCGCTCCTCGCCCAATCCCCTACCGACTGGCCCACTTACAACCGCGACCTCGCCAGCACACGCTACTCGCCTCTAACCCAAATTACCCCCGCCAACGTGGCGACGCTCACTGAGGCGTGGTCGTATAAGCTCCGCCCCGACGCCAACAGCCCGGCTTCGGGCACGCTGAACGAAGTCACACCCATCGTTATCGACGGCATCATGTACCTGCCGGCCGGAAACCGCGTCGTCGCGCTCGACCCCGAGACCGGCAAAGAAGTCTGGCGCTACGATCTGCCGGGCGGCACGATCGCGTCGCAGCGCGGCGTCGCCTACTGGCCGGGCGACAAGACGAATCCACCCAGAATCCTTTTCACCTCCGGGCACAAAATGATCGGGCTCAACGCCCGCACCGGCAAGCTCGACCCCGGCTTCGGAAGTGAAGGCGCAATGACGATGGATGTGCCGTTCGCCGGCGTGCCGACCGTCTTTAAGAACCTGATCTTCGTCGGAATGAATATCTTTGGACCCGGCGAGCCCAACCCGCATAATCAGGACGAAGAGCCGGGTGGCCTTCCCGGAGACTCTCGCGCCTACGATGCGCGCACCGGCAAAAAACTCTGGGACTTTCACGCTATTCCGCGCCCTGGCGAGGCCAACCATGACGATTGGCAGGGCGAGAGCTGGAAGAACCGTGCCGGAAACAACATGTGGTCTTATTCGATGACTGTCGACGAGCAGCGCGGCATCGTCTATATGCCCATGGGCGGACCCGCCGCCAATTACTATGGCGGCGATCGCAAGGGCAAAAACCTTTACGCCAACTCGATCGTCGCGGTCGATGCCAATACAGGCAAGCTCAAGTGGTATTTCCAAACCGTCCATCACGAGCTTTGGGATTATGACCTGCCGCCCGATCCTGTGCTGATCGATATCGTCAAAGATAGAAAGAAAATCCCCGCCCTCGCGCAGGCCGGCAAGTCGGGCTACCTCTTCATCCTCGATCGGGTCACCGGTAAACCGGTGTTCGGCGTGGAAGAGCGCCCGGTTCCGCAGAGCAATGTCCCGGGTGAAGCCACGTCTCCGACGCAGCCGTTTCCTCTGAAGCCTCCGCCGCTGGCGCGTGTCAGCATCAAGCGCGAGGACATCGTTACCGCCGACGACACCACGCCCGAGCACGCCAAAGCCTGTCAGGACCTCTGGGTCAAGCACGGCTTCGAAGACTCCGGCCCCTTCACTCCCTGGATTTTCCAGGCCGACGGCACGCCCGCGCATGAAACCATCAGCTTTCCCGGACCCACCGGCGGCACCAACTGGGGCGGCGCCGCCAGCGATCAGAAGCTCGGCTACATCTTCGTCAACTCGCAGGACAGCCCCGGCACCGGCTGGATCCGCCGCAACCCCAACGCGGGCAAGGAAGGCCAGCTCCCATACGACAAAGCGCCCGGCTACTTCAGCTTCGCCGTCGGCGGACTCCCGTGCGTCAAACCACCATGGGAGCGGCTCTTCGCCGTCAACGCCAACACCGGCGATATCGTCTGGCAGGTGCCGCTCGGTATCACCGAATCTCTTCCCGCCGGCAAACAAAACACGGGACGCGCCGGCGCCTTCGCCGGTCCGATAGCGACCGCGGGCGGACTCGTCTTCATCGGCGCGACCGGCGACAACCGTTTCCGCGCCTTCGACTCGCGAACAGGCAAAGAGCTCTGGACTCAGAAGCTCGACTACAACGCTACCGCCGTGCCGATCACGTATCAGGGCAAGAGCGGCAAGCAGTACGTGGCCGTAGTGGCGGCGGGTGGAGGCAGGGGCAATAACCAGTCCCTCGTGGCTTTCGCGTTGCCGTGATGCCGGTTACCGCCTGAGAGGATCTTTCACCCACGGCGGGGTCGCGTCGATCAACCGCGCCAGCGCCGGCTCGGCCTCTTCCACGCGCTTCTTCATCTGCCACGCAATCTCGCGGTAGCTGAAATGTCCCTTAACACCACTGCGGACGCGCGAGATGTACTCGACCTCCGCGAAATCCATCTTGAAAAGGAAGCGCGCGCGCGCGCCGAAAGGCATTAAGTACTGCCGCGCCGGATCGGGCAACTGCCGCATCACCGCAAACGCGGCGTCCATCGCGGCTTTGTACTCCGCGCCGGCGCCGGACTTCTCCAGCAGCTCCGGCGCATCATAACCATGGTGCCCCGCGTACGCCTGCCGGTATTGATGACAGCGCCGATGCCGGTGCATATCGCGATAAGCGCCGATGTCGATCAGCATGTCAAAGCAGTACTGGCCGCCGCGGAATCCGCGCAGCAGATCGTCGCGCTGCCCGCGCGAGCGCACCGCGACGTCGAGCACTTCCGCCTTCCGCGCATCGCTCCATCCAGCAACCGTCTCGTAAATCGCGCGGAACGAGTGATCGCACACCGGATACAGCAGCGTAGCCGCGACCTCGGTCAGCGTGTCAGCAGGTCTCACCAGATCAACCATCGGCGCATGGGTTGCCGGAATCGTCAGGTTTTGGCTGGCCCACGCCTTCAGATCGGCGGACGATCGCCGCAGATACTCATCCGGTTCCGCATGACGCGCGAGCGTGGGCGCAAGCGGCTCTGTCGCGGTATCGTGCCATGTGACAACCGGCGGCGCGGCGCAGGCTTCCGCAACTTCTTCACCCAATTCGCGCACCTCCGCGAATTCGGAAACACGCAGCCGCTTGATCTGCTTTTCGAGTGTGCGGATGCTCGTGACTTGTCCCACATTGGTGGGCACGCCCCAGAACAACAAGTACCGCGCGACATCGAAGGCGCGCGCCGCGATGTTGCGCGCGTAGGCGTCCGGTTTCATCGATTCGGGCCGCTCGAGTGCGCTGGTCAGGTATTCGTTCACGCGCTGATGAATGGAGCCGTAAGCTTGCAGCAGCGCTTCGGCGGCAGCCTGATAGCGTGCCGAGTCGTCGCCCGTCAGCTCGGGAGGAGTGATGAACCCAGCCTTCGAGAAATCCTGGTAGCGCGACGACTTCGCCTGCCCGTCCCACAGCGTCTCGTCTTCAATCTCGCTCGCCGCCAGTTCGCTGATGCCTTCGAAGCAGAGGACCGTGTGGCCGAGGTCCGCAATCGACTGGTGCCCGTACTGAAAGTAGTAGCTCTCGAGAAAACTCTGCGTGTTGTGCGACCGCACCCACTCGACCGATTGCCGGATCGAATCCGCCGACCTGCTGTAGCGCGCCAGCGCATACGCACTCTTCTCCGGCGGCATCGGCGCGACAGTGATGACGCATTTCGTCAAACGGCTATCATAGCGTTTGCTCTTGAGAATCAAACGACTTCACAAAGACGCCGTAATTCCGCGTTACGCGCACGGTCCCGCGGAAGATGCCGGCATGGACCTTCACAGCGTCGAGGCCGTCACGCTCGGCCCGGGCGAAGCGAAACTCGTCCCGACCGGACTCGCGATCGAGCTCCCGCCCAGCTATGAAGCGCAGATTCGCCCACGCAGCGGCCTGGCCCTGAAGCATTCGATCACGATGCCGAACAGCCCCGCGACCATCGACCCCGGATACCGCGGCGAGCTTCGTGTAATCCTTCTGAATCTCGGACGCGAGCCGTTTGAGATCCAGCCGGGCGAGCGCATCGCGCAAATGATCGTCGCGCGCTACGAAGCGGTCGAATGGGAAGAGGGCGAGCTTGGCGAATCAGTCCGCGGCGCCGGTGGCTTCGGATCGTCGGGACGATAACCGCCGCTCTCCCGTTCCAGCAACTTCCTCTTCCGCTCCAGCCCCCACCGGTATCCACCCATATCCCCGCCGCTCCGAATCACCCTGTGGCACGGGATCACGATCCCTACCCGATTCGTCGCGCACGCGCGCGCCACCGCCCGCACTGCCGACGGCTGCCCGATCCCTGCCGCCACCTCTTGATATGACTGCGTGCTCCCCGCCGGAATCGTCTGCAGATATCGCCAGACGTTCATCTGAAATGCGGTGGCCTGCAGATCGAGCGGCAGATCCAGCGAAACCCGCTCGCCTTTCAAATGCTGCTCCAGCGATTCGATCCACAGCCGGAATTGCGCCGGCCAGGGTTTGCGCATCGGCTCGATGCGCGCCTTCGGATACTCCGCGCGCAACTTCTCCAGCAGGGTGTCGTCGCGATCGCCGAACTGGACGAAGCACAGCCCGCGGTCCGTGGCCCCGATCATCATCCGCCCGAGCGGCGACTTCACCGCCACATACGAGATCGCCGTCTCGCTGCCGCCCGCGCGGTACTGACCCGGCGTCATCCCGAGGCTTTTATCCACCCGCTCATACACACGGCTGCCGGACCCGAACCCCGCTTCGTAAATCGCGTCGGTCACCGAAGGCTGCGTTCGGAGCTGTCCCTTCAGCTGATCGACTCTGCAACCATCGGCGAACTGTTTCGGCGTCACCCCCACCATAGCTTTGAAGCTGCGCTGAAAATGAAACGGACTGAGACCGGCGGACTCGGCGAGTTGCTTCAACCGCAACGGTTCCTGTGCGTGCGAGCGAATGTAATCGCAAACCGTCTGAATACGTGTTTCCATACGTTCAGCATCGGCGGTTTTGCGAAGCCGCGCCATCCGATTCTTGCTGCGAACTCTACTCTCCGCCACGCCCGGAAGCACTCAACTGATAAAGCGCGTCGACATCCGCCTTGAAATTTTCCAGCACCTGTTTGCGCCGCACCTTCATGGTCGCCGTCACTTCGCCATGCTCGATCGTGAACTCGCGCGGCAGAATCCGGAACCGCTTGATCTGCTCGAACGGCGCCAGTTGTTTGTTGATGCGCGCCACGATCTTCTGCACCTCCGCCTGCACCTCGGGCGCTTCATGATGCGGAATGCCCGGATTGTGCTTTCCGCGCACCGACTCCGCAATCGCTCCATGAATCGTAAACAGCGCCACCAGATGCGGCAACTTGTCGCCCGCCAGAACAACCTGGCTGATCAGCGGCTCGAATTTGAACATCGTCTCGACGCGGGAAGGGAAAATCTTTTTTCCGTTCGAGGAGACGATCAGTTCTTTCCGGCGGCCCGTGATGTGGATGTAACCTTCGGAATCGATCGTGCCCACGTCGCCCGTATGCAGCCAGCCGCCGCGCAAAACCTCTGTCGTTGCATCGGGATCTTTGTAATAGCCACTCGACAGCGTCGCGCTTCGGATCAGCAACTCGCCCTCGTCTCCAATGCGGAACTCCACGCCGCGCAGGGCCTTCCCGATGCTGCCCGGCTTCGGCGCGTCGATCGGATTCAGCGCTGTCACTCCGCCCTCGGTTAGTCCATAGCCCTCGATCAGCGGCATCCCGATCGCTTCGTAAAACTCCGCGAGGTCAGGACCGAGCGGAGCCGCGCCCGAAGCCGCCACGCGCAGCCGTCCTCCGAAACGTTCCCGAATTTTGCCGAAGATTACCCGATGTGCGATGGCCAGCGGCACGCGGATGCGCAACGGCACCGGCTCGCCTTTTCGTTTGTGCCGCGCCGCCGCCAGTCCCAGCGCGACTCCGCTGAAGAAAGCCTTCTGAAGCACGGCCGGCTTCTTCAGAATCTCCGTTCGGATGCTCGTGTAGACTCGCTCCCAGACCCGCGGCGGCGCGAGGAAGAACGTCGGACGCACCGCCTTGATCTCATGCTGCAGCTTCAGCAGGCTCTCGGCGAACGAAACCGCGCTACCGCTCAGGATCGGCAAAATCTCGACCACCACGCGCTGCGCGATGTGCGCCGAGGGCAGAAACGCGATGGTAACGTCTTCCGGTGTCAGCGGCAGCACTTCCGGACCCATGTGGACATTTGCCACGATCGCCCCATGCGTCACCATCACCATCTTCGGCTCGCCCGTTGCGCCGGACGTGAGGTAAAGGATCGCGTTGTCCTCCGGCGCGACCTCGGCGGGCGGCAGACCGCTCTCTCGCCCCAGCTTGCGCAACTCCTCAAGAGACAGAGCGCCTTCAGCCTCACCCGTCAGAAGAATGAACTGCGCAACCGCCGCGTCCTTCAACTTCGCGAACATCTTCGGTTCTTCGACGAACAAAGCTTTCGCGTCCGCCATCGCAATCGTGCGTTTGAGCTCTTCCGGCGGATAGCTCGGATACAACGCCGCCGCCACCGAGCCGTTCATCAGGATTCCCTGATCGGTGAGATAAAACTCCGCGCGCGTTTCCGAACAGAGCGCGATGTGATCGCCCTTGCCCAGTCCAAGCGTCCGCAGGCCCGCCGCGATTTCGGTGGCGGTTTCAAGATACTGCGCCCACGTCCACGTGTGGACGTCTTTGCCTGCCGGTTGGCGCAGTGCGAGCCTGCCGCCAAATTGCGCGCCAGCATTGCGTAGAAGTTCAGGAACAGTTGTAGCGGTCATGTTTTTGTAATTAAGCGTTGGCCGGCACGGGCGCTTCCCGTGCGAGTTCGGCGACGCGCTCCTGCAGCAGTCCGTTCAAACGTCCGCGATCGTGCAGCGTCATATGTGAGGTTTCGATCGGATCGCCAATGTTGATCTCAATCTCACCCGGCCGCAGCAGCCAGGAATGCATGGGCAGCACGCGCCGCGCGTTCACGATTCCCACCGGCACTATTGGGACGCCTGCCTTGATAGCGATGTAAGCCGCGCCTTCGCGGAACGGGCGCAGCCCGCTCTCGGTTCGGCCGCCCTCGGGAAACAGCAGCACCGAAATGTGCCGCTCCCGGATCAGCTTCGCGCCCTCCGCCATCGATTTCAGCGAAGCGCGCGCATCGCCCCGCACCACCGGCAGATGGCCCGCGCGCTGCAGATGCCAGCCCATGAGCGGAATTGTGAACAGACCCTTCTTCGCGAAGAAGCGGACCTCGAGCGGAAGCGCCGCGTAGAGCGACGGAATATCCATGTAGCTCGAATGATTGGAAACCACCACATAGCTGCCGTCAGGATCGAGCTTCCCGGCGCCATCGATTTTCGCCCGCACGAACGCGACCGCGAGCAGCACATGCGCCCACCGGCGCGCGAGGCGATGCTGAGTGCGCCCGTGGCGGTCCCATAGCGAGCAGATGAGCGAGATGATCCCCATGAGGATCGTCAAAATGATGACCGCAGGGGCGGAGAACAGAGTTGCACGGAGCTTCCACACAGTTTGTAGAAATTAAAACCTGTTAGTCTGGCGCGTACGGTGAACCTCTATTATCGCTGGCGTCCGTCTTGTAAACTAACGGATTAGCGCGGCGCTTGCGCGCCTCAAATAAGGAGCCACGATGCAGAGACTACTCACGTTGTTTGCCGCCGGCGCGATCGCCCTCGCCGGGACCAGCCTGTACGCGCAGAAGGGCGACGCCGCGAAAGGAAAAGAAGCCTTCGATCAGTGCAGCGTCTGTCACAATGCCGACAGCGCTGAAGTGAAGGTCGGCCCGGGGCTCAAAGGCGAATTCAAGAAGCCGAAGATGACCAGCACGGGCAAGCCCGTCACCGATGCCAACATCCTGCAGAAGATCAACGAAGGCGGCAACGGCATGCCCGCCTATAAAGACGTTCTTTCGGACGAGGAAAAGGCCAACATCATCGCCTATCTGAAGACCCTGTAGAATCGCGGCGCCCGGTCATCCCCTTCAGTGGTGCTGGCTGGGCACTCTGCCGGCACTCACCCCAGTGGCGAGGAAAGGAATCGACCTGCCCGGCGGCGCTTGCACCGCCTGCTGCCGCTTTTTGATGTTACGCATTCCCGGCGCTCCGCTCTTCTCCGCCCCGATCTCCAAAGGAGATCCACTTGCGTAGAATTGTGGTGTAGTAATACTGAAGGCGCCGGCGAGGAACTGACGGCCATACGTGTAAAGCCATGTCAATCCGCGGCCGCGGGGTAACCGTGCGCGCACCGGCAACGCTACCTATTTGAAGATGGAAGAAAGCGCTAAGTTCCGCTATTTCTGGTTTAAGGCGTCTATCGTCCTCGGAGTCCTGCTGGGATTGGTGCTCCTCGTTCAGAGTGTCCTCACCTACCGGTTTGTGGCGAGCAGCATGGTTCGGCTCGAAGCCAAACGCGAGGCGGACCGCAAGCTGCAGGCCTTGATCCGTTCCACACGCCTCGGTGGCAGGCGCGATGTTGCGGCACTCCATCCGGTGATGGATGAACTCGTTGCCGAGGCGCCGCAACAGATCGCCTGGATTCGCGTCCTCGATATAAGCGGTAAGGAGCTTGCGCAAAGCGGGAAAACGGCCGGCGCTCCCATGTGGGACCGCGCTCGCCTCGACAAGATCGTCGAGGATCGCGAACGACCGCCGGACGTGCGGGAGACGCCGGGCGGCACTGTCCTGATTACGCTGAATCCGCTGTTTGTGGGTTCGGGCCGTGCTCGCGGTCCGCGTGGCGCTCTGGCGGCGATACCCGGAGTCGGACTCGTCGAAGTCGCGATTTATCTGAACGGCGTGTCGACGCGGTTCGGGCCCCTCCGGCAGAACCTGATTGTTAACTGCTCGGCCGCGTTCGCGCTTCTGGCTGCCGTAATTGTGATCGGAATTCGTTTTCGGAATTATCTGCGCGGCAAACAAATCGAAGAGCAGTTGGCCATGGCCAGGCTCGTTCAGTTCGATCTGCTGCCGCCCGGCAAACTGCTGACTCGCGATCTGGAGTTTGCCGCCCAGTGCGTCCCGGCCTGGCAGGTAGGCGGCGATCTTTACGACGCTTTCGAGACGGACGATCACAAAATCGCGCTGGTGCTCGGCGATGTTTCGGGCAAAGGGCTGTCGGCGGCGCTTCTGATGGGCGTTGTGCAGGGCGCGGTGCATGCGAGCAGTGCAACGGGTCCAGCGGCGAACCATGAACAGAGCGCGGAGCGGCTGAATCAGCTTCTGTGCCTGAAGACCGCGCGGGAACGGTTTGTGAGTTTGGTATGGTGCTACTTCGATCCCGCCGCTTCGACGCTGTCGTACATCAATGCGGGTCATCAGCCGGCGCTTCTGGTCCGTCAAACCGACGGAAAGTTTGAAGTTCATCGTCTGGATGAGGGCGGCCCCGTGCTTGGTGTGCTGCCGGGCGCTATGTACCGGCAAAGCCAGATCGCGGTGCGTCCGGGCGACCTGCTCGTTGTCTTTTCGGACGGCATCTACGAAGCGCTGAACTCATCGGACCAGGAGTTTGGCGAGGATCGGATTCTCGATGTCGTAAAGGCGAACTGGACCGCCACGCCCACGCGGATCTGCGACGCTGTGCTGGCCGGTGTGCGCAACTTCCTCGGCACCACGCCGCCGCATGACGATCAGACACTAATGATCGTCCGGTTGCAGGGCGCGGCAAAAGGCTCCGATCAACCCGGCGTCCGGGAGGACTCGGCCGGAGTACCCGCCATGCGCGGATAGGCGCCACGCATTCACCCGATCTTTCGGACTGTCCAGATTAACCCGATCAACGAGACCACCGCGCCGGCCATCGAAAACGACGCAGCCGGTTGTCCCGCGCGGCTTCCCCACAACAACGACGCCAGCAGCGTAGCCAGCAGGAACGCCGCCAGGACGCTCATCCACATGCTGTGGCGCCTGCGGCGGGGGCTTACCGCCTGCAGATCGAGCAGCGACGGGGTCGTGTCGGCCGCCAGCGTGACGTTGTGTTCCCGCACTTCCTCGGCCAGACGATTGGCCTGCCGCATGGTCCCGAAGGTAAGCAGTGTCAGGCCGACTGACCACTCTTTGATCACAGAGGCATCGAGCAATTGCGCGGCCTTCGCGCTGAGCTCGCGGTTCACTACCGGGCCGTGCGCAAGCGTAATGGTGTCGATCGTGGGGCCGCCGGCCGCCACCGCCTCGGCAGTCCAGTAACCGATCGCGACCAGATTGCGGTGCAGACAATCCAGAAACAGCGGACGGGCGCGCGGCAGTTCCAGCCTCGCCAGCGCCCTCCAGTTGCTTTCGAAGGCCGAGGCCGATCCGGGATACCAGAGGCGCACTTTCAGCTCCGGCTCGATTCCCGACATCAGATTCAGCAGCCGCGCGTCGAGAGACGCGGTCGACTCGCCCGCCGCCAGCGTCAGCAGAGTCTGCACCGTGACCGACGCATTGCCTTCGAGCACCGCGGCGATATACTTCATCCCCACATTGACCGACGGGGGCGGCACCGACAGCGGCCGGTTGAACCGGCGCACCGCGAGACGCATGCCGCCGGTCGGCAGGATCAGAGCGTTCGGGTCAAGCTCCGCATCGACCATGGCGAGAGTGAAGAATTGTTCCAGCACGGCGATGGCGACCTGCGTGATCACCTCGACCGATCCGCGTGTGATCAGCGCACTCACCGGCTCGCCTTCGATCCACGGCCAGCAAAGAATGCGGTCCGTAGTGATCTCGTCGATCAGAGCCGGATAGTCGATAAGCCTCTGCTCGCGGTCGCTCCTGAGCACGGAAAGGTACCGGCGCTCGCGCCCGGACGACTCGGACGCGCGAATCCACTGGCGGAATTGCGCGAGCACGGCGGGCGCGGTGACGCGTGCAAGATCGGGATGCCCGAGGAAACGGATGCCTGTTTCAAATTCGATGAACGCTGCCCCCGCGACCGGTTCGCGCGCCACCTGCACGACGATCGGGCTGCCGCGATGCCAACTGACATACGCCGTGCGGAAGAGAGTGGACCATGCCGGCTCGGATTCCAGTTGCCGCGCGATATCGCCGCCATACTCGCCGAGTTCCGAGCGCAGCAGGACCGCGACGGTTTCGCGTGGCACGGGCGCAATCACCGGCTCGATGCGGCGAAGTTCCATCAGATAATCGACGCCCAGCAGATCGGCGCGCCAGCAAAGAAATTGCCCGAATGCGGCATAGAGACCGCCGAGCTCGTCGAGCGCGGCGCGTAGTTTCGCGCCGGGATGAGTTCCTTCGTCCTGCGGCGGGACCGTGACGGACCGCCAGAACCCGGTTGCCTCCAGACCGAACCGGCGAAATATGCCGGCGGCGTGATTACCCGTGTTGGTCAACGCGTGCCGGTCAACGTCACTAAGCCCACTAAAGCCGGCTGCAAGGATCCCATCCTGCCCCACATTGGGAATGGTCCTGCTCGGATCCCGGCATCGAGCTAGTGAGACGCAAGCACTTCTCCAGCCGCCTGCGGCGTACTGGCCGACTTCTTGTCGTCGCTCTTGTCGGATTTGATCATCCCGGCGATCGAATCCGTGGTTTTGCGAACCACGTCGCTGGTGTTCTGGACGATATCGCGTGGGTTCAGATTCGAAACGGTGTCGAACGTTCGCTCGACAACACCCGATCCCAGGTTCGAGATGCTTTCCACCGTCTGCTTCTTCGACTCGTCGATCTGAGCGGTAAGCGCCTCGGTCATGGAGTCGATCATCTTTTTCAGTTTCTCAATGGAATCTTTGGGGTCGACGGTCCCCACAGCCGATTGCATCTGCTGCAGGCTGTAAACCGACATGGCGGCGGACAGACGGACAAACGAATTGATTAAATCCTGCACGGCGTCACCTCCGGAGTTTCCTGGAGCCGCAGCTTCCAGAAAGCCTATGATGTCACAAGTCCGCGCCGACTACTTCCCTTTGGTGATCTTCTCCCCGGCCGCCTGCAGTTCGGCCATCAGGCTGAGGCCCTGTTTGAGCCATACGCCCGCCAGCGCCTGCGCTTTGTCGGGGAGGCCTGGGCCCGTCTCCTCGGGCACGGTGAGCATCGAGCTTACGCTTGAGACAACCTCGGAAATGCTTTTGGCTGGATTGCTCACCATCTCAAGGCTCTTCGATGCGGCTCCAATGGAAATCTCGATTCCTGTTTTCAGGAGCCCGGAAAGGATGTTGTTGTCGAATTCAGCGGCCATATCGGAAAATTCAGTTCGTAGTGGATTTCTTAGGGAATCGAGGGCTCTCCATCACGCGGCGGATCTGGCCGTGATGCCGCTCCTCATGGGCTCGAATGATTCCGAAGATCTCAAGGATGTTGTTAGTCCCGAGCAGAGGATGGCTGAGAGTCGCCTTCCTGAGGTTGGAGGGAAGATCGCCTCGGAAGATCTCTTCAGTCTCGGCAATCGACGAAAGACAGCGCGCCCGCAGGTGCATCAGGGAATGGTATGGTGCGGGCTCCGACGACGTCGGATTGACCGCCGAAATCAGCGGCACGCGGAACATGGTCTCGCGAACCACGCGCGGCACGAAAGCGTTGAAGATGTTCAGAGGCACGCTGAAGAGCGGCATGATGTCGCGCGGAATGAACCCGATCGACGTGTCGAGATGCTCGAATGTCAGCGCGATGTTTGAACCGGCCCCTTCTCCCTTCTTCGCGAGCGCGATCAGGTTGCGGAAGTGCGTGCGGTAGAGCCGCTCGGTCAGCAGAAGATGCTCGACGTTTTGTCCGATCGACCAGACGCCCGGCGCAGGAAAGAAATCGCATTGCTCCTGCGTGATATCGGCGATCAGAGCGAGAGTGGCCTCGCGCGCATCGCGGTATTTGGCGAGCGCCGCCGTCCATTCGTCGCCGGCGGGCGGCGGCGCGACCAGATCGTTCACGAATCGGGAGAGCGCGCCGTCGATCGCGCGTCCGGCGGAGGTGAATGAAAACCCGCTCATGCGTGACTCGCTTTCGATGCCGCTCCAGGCTCGGTCAACGACTCATGGAACTGGAAGACGGATGCGACGCGATCCTGCCGGTGCAGCGCAGGGAAAACCTCGGCGAAGGCTTCGCGCGCGGGGGTCGCGACGAAATCGTTCCAACGCGCGGCATCGGCTGATGTTCCCGGCGCGAGCTCCGAGTATCGCGGAAGAAACTCAGCATCCTCCGGGACCATGTGCTTCCAGACGATCAGCGCCGAGACGATTCCATTCCGCACGGCGTTCGGCATCCGAATCGCCTCAGCGGTCTTTAACAGGCTCTTCAGCACGGCCGGATTGGAGACGTTCACGAGCGTAATCGCCCAGACGAGTCCGGCGACGGCGTTGCGGCGGTCGTCGACGGTCGGCGCCTCCTCGATTGCTGTGCGGAGCGCGCGCTCATGAGCGCCGCCGAAGGTCACGAAATTCATCGGGACGAAATAGAGCGACCGGCCGGCGCCGTGCCAGTAGAGCCGTTGGGCGCCGGCGTCGATTTCGCTGACGGCGTTGCCAACGCGTGTCAGAAGGTGCGGATGCAGGGTGCGGACCGAGAGCCCAAGCGGCTCGATCGCGTTTTCGTACCAGCCGACGCGGGCGTTGGCGCGGCAAAGGTCGAAGAAGCGCGAGACGGCATCCCGCAGCATGGTTTTCGACGGATCGCTCCTCAACTTCGAGAGAATCGTGGACGCCAACGACGTGCCCATTCCGGCGTGCAGTGAAACCATCGCGCAGTCCGGAAGGGCGGGGTCCTGGAGCAGGCCTTTCAGCGGGCGCGACGCGGCGCCGGTGTAATAGTGACCAGCGCCTTCGATCGCAAAGATCCGCTGATGATGGCTGAGATCGAACGCGCGGCGCACGAGCGCCTCCAGCGGCGGCAGCGGGCCGGCCGGAAATCGCAGCTCCCGATCGGCGTAAGCGAAGAGCCGAAAGGCCTGCAGCTTGTTCCGCGCTTCCTCCATCTCGTGGCCCGGCAGGAACAAGCTCATCAACTGCGCGGACCGCTCCATCAGGCCCAGCGCGGTGCCGAAATTGGCGCGATAGTCCAGGCAACCAGGTTAGCAGAACGGGCCTGGAATGTGGCTAATTACAATCCATTAGGAAACGCCGCCCGCCGCGCGCCGGCGCATGCAACCGATCAGATCGCGTGATAGCTGTATTGCGGACGAGCCAGCACACGCGTTCCCTGCGCCAGAGCGCCGAGTTGCTCGATTAGGGGCTTGAGATCGAACGCAAAGGGCAGGTAATCGTCCAGCAACAGCCGGGCTTCGATACCCCAGACCAGCATGATAAACGTCATCTGCTGCTCGAACAATCCCATCGAGAGATCGTCCGGATCGCTGGTAGCCTGCACGCATTTCGCAGTCGCAATCGCGTAAAGGCGATTGAAATCGCGTGAAGCGTCGCGCAGATATTCGCGCAGCAGATCGCGCTGGATTTTCCGGTAACACTTCGCAAGGCGTTCCCCGTGTGCCAGGACCACGAACTTCCTGTCCATTTGGGAGGCCAGGCGCAGCATCGGCCGGTATTGCGCGAGGGAAAAATTTTCGAGGAATGAGATGTCCGAACCGTAAAACGAGACGGGGCGTTCGGACTCTGGTGCGAACCGCGTCAGCATCGCGACCGCGGCCACCAGCAAGAGAACAATGGAAAGACCGATAATCACGGGCGGCTCTCCGGACGAAGGTTCTTGTTCACGTTACTGAACAAGATATCCTCGCTCAGGTAATCGCCACAATATTGAAGATCGTTATACGTCCGCAGTAAACGACTGACAACCAGGTAAGTGCCCGGGTACGACGGTAAGCCTAACTCCGGCCGCGCGCCGCGCGCGACAGCATTCGGTTGATATCCACTAGTTGCTGTTGCAGCCGCGCACGTTCCTGGCTGGAGTCGGCCGGCTCCAGTTGCACCCGTACTTCGCCTTTGCGGGAGAGTAATGCCGCACCACCGAGCAGGATCATACCCGCCGCGACGACAATCCAGAGATCGACCGTGTAGACCACCCGAATGCCCAGCGCCGTATAAATAATGTCTTGGGCAACACCGACACCGAAGTAAAGAGCATACCCCGTGGCGTAAATCATTCTATTCCGAGAAAGCCGAAGCCTATATCTGAACAGAAACAATTGGATCAGCACGAGGAAGAGCAGCAGCCCCAGAACGATCGACCGTTCGGCGACAAAGTAGAGGCGGAGCACCGGGAATTTCCCGCCGGATATCCGTAAATCGGGGATAGCGTAAGCGACCGAAACCACGATCGCCAGACCCATGGCCCACGAGACGGCCTTGCGTCCGACACTCGCGATGCCCGGATAGTCCTCCAGAATCAGACGATATAGCTCAAGTACGACGAGGTACGCAAGGATCCACAGTACAGGCGTCGAAAGCATGTAAACCGTTCCATATAAAGTGGATCGGGGGGGGATCGGAAGGATAACGAGATTCTGGAGCGCTTCCGCCGCAAGAAAAAGAGACAGCGACAGATACACGCCCAGAAGCTTCTGCGACCACAGCCGCCACAACAAAACAAGGTGGCAGACGATCGAGAAAATAAGGACGCGCTGTTGCCAAACCTCCGATTGCATAGCCGGAGAACCGGAATAGGAAGTTTATCACTCTCCGGCTATGGCCAATTCAGAGGGAGCTTTATCGAACGTCGTCACAGGGCCAGCAGCCCGGAGCCGGCGAATAGGCCGTCGCCAAGTTGGCAACCACGGAAAATTGAAGGGCGAGCAGTAGGGCGAAAACGACTTTGCGGATCATGTTGAAAACTCCTCAGTAAAGTTTATACCAGTACGAACGGTACTGAATATGCATTCAGTGTACATTGGAATACATTTCTCCGCATCAGAAAAATCCTATTATCAAGATTTTAATTTTTAGGAATTTTCCCTGAAACTCGTCCTATAGACTTTACAGACTGCGGACCGGCAGCTCGATTACGTCATCCACACGCATCGTTTCCTTCACGACGAAGGGCTCTCCGAATTTCACGCCGATGAGATTTCCGTAGAAACGAGCGGTCGCGTAGAGACGGTCCCGGATCTCGGCTTCGTCGGGAAAGAGCGCCGCCCCTTCGGTAACCTTCGCGTATTGAGACTGATAGGCCAGCAGGGATTCCATCCGGCGCTCGAAATACTGGCTGATGTCGACTACAAATGAGGGAGTCACGTTCGCGTAAAGTGACGAGTAGATGATTTTGTGGGGGCGGTGCGGTTCGGAGTACTGATCGATCTTGCGCAGTCCGGCGAGGAAACAGGCCTCGTAGCCGATCTCGGCCGTGCGGTAATGATCCGGATGCCGCCCCTGCCAGTAAGGCAGGATCACGGTTCTCGGACGCAGTTCGCGCAGCCTTTGTGCGAGCGTCAGGCGGCCTGCGAGGGAATTTTCGAGCCGCGCATCCGGAAAGTGGAGGTTCTCGCGATGACGCACTTTCAGAATCTTCGCGGCGGTTTCGGATTCGGCGACGCGAATCTCAGGCGAACCGCGCGTCCCCATGTCGCCCGCCGTCAGGTCGATGATACCGGTGCGGTAGCCGGCTTCCGCCATACGAAGCAGGGTTCCGCCACAAGTTTGTTCGACGTCGTCGGGATGCGCGGCAATGGCCATCAGATCGATCATCTGGCCATTCTCGCCTACGGACGCAGCGGCATTACTGGTGTGAGAAGTTTCAGGTCAGGCAGGAAGGTTCGAGAAATCAGATCAGGAAGAACAGGAGCCTTGAGTCGGGGATGGTCATTGGCGCTCGGCTGCGCCGCCTGCTTCCCATCCCCGACAAATACGCAGCGAAGTCGAATTACTGACCGAACTCGATCTTCGTGTTGGATCCCGCGAGATCGATCGCGGTAATGCTGTCCATGTCACCAGCGTTGCTCGTAGTCTCGATAGTGGTCGCGTTAAACTTTTTGCCGGCATTTGCGACCTTCACGGGCACGCTGAACGTTTTCGAATCCTGATCGGTGAACGTGGCCATCGAGCCGTCGACCTTGAGCTTGTATTCGCCGGCCTTGAGCTGCGTGTTTCCGGCTTTCGAGTTCGCGCTGAGCACGACGTCATAAGACTTTGCGCTTGCAATCCCAATGCTTGTGAGAGCGAGAGCACCAACGATGAGGAACGATTTTGCGGTCATAATAATTTTAAATCTCCTTACATCTCGTAAGACGGGCGAGACTCGGAGCCGTTACTTTCGTGAATGTAAATTGCTGTCAAACGCATGTAACTGCGGGCTCTGTATTTACCTTCACTATGTAAAACTTTGTACGCCAACATCGCCGGTCAGTGGCGACGTCTTTATGGAAGCGGAAGCGCCTACTCTTTTGCTCCCAGCTTGCGCAGAAGCGCGGCGACGCGCTGCGCTTCGGCTTCGTCTCCGATGGCGCCGCCTGAACTCGCGGCGCCGGCCACGGTGGAGGCGGTCGGCTTTTCACCGCCGACCCGGCGCGCTGTCACAAGACCCAGCGGAGTCAGGCCCTGACGGTTGCGCGCATCGATGTCGGCGCCATGATCCACCAGATATTGGACCACTGCTTCGTACCGATGCGTCACCGCGGCGTGCAAAGCGGTATCACCCGAGTCATTCGCCGCGTTGACGCCGCCACCTGCATCGAGCGCCGCTTTGACGACCGGAAGCACTTTACTCTCCGGCTCGAGCTTCCCGTAATCGATGACGTTGATTCCGCGGCGGTCCTCGTTCGTCGCCGAGTTGATTCCGGCCGCAACCATCAGCGCCGTCGATCCGTTCGGCATAGTCAGTTTGCAATCCGCGCCGACGGCGAGCAATGCCTGCATGATCTCCGGTTCCAGAAATTTCGTCGCGAGCAGATAAGGTGTCGAGCCGACGAGTGGAGCCAGCAGAAAATAGTCCGTCGAATTGCGGCGCACTGGAGTGCCCTTCGTCATTCGGATATTGGGATCAGCTCCATGTGCCAGCAGGGCCTTCACAAGACTCAGATCGTCTCTGAGAATCGCCGCGTGCAGCGGGGCATAGCCAACCCCGATATTGTTCGGGTTCGCGCCTTTCTCCAGTAACGCGAGGGCAACGTCACGGTGGCCGCTGTGCGCGGCCAGCACCAGCGCGCTGGTTCCGTCAGGCAGCGCATCGTTGGCGTCGGCACCGGAGGCCAGCAATAGTTTGGCGGAGGCGGCGTCACCCGACCTCGCCGCAAAGAGCAACGGTGTGCTTCCGCCTCGGTCGACGTCGTAGTTCAGTTTTTCGCGGCCGGCCCGCTGCGTCTGTTCGCCGACGACGGTCTGCGAGTACGAGAGGGAACGCGCCCTGACGTCGGCGCCGAATTCCAACAGCATGGCGAGGACGTCGGGATGGCCCTCGGCGGCGGCCCACATCAGCGCCGTCTGATTATGTTCCGGCTCGGCCGCTTTGGCGTGGGCGCCGTGAACGAGCAGCGCCTTCACAGCCGCTGCATTGCCCGTGCGTGCGCAGCTCATCAGCACGGTTTCACCATTGAGGAGTCTGGCGTTCGCGTCGGCTTTCGCGGCAAGCATCCGGTCAACCATCGCGAGGCTCCCGTTGTTGCAGGCTAGATGGAGAGGTGTGGCGCCGAGATCGTTTGCGGCATCCACGCGGGCGCCGGCGCGGATCAATAAATCCGCGATCTGGAGATTGTCCGCGTATGCCGCGAAGTGCAGGGCGGTCGACCCGTCACCTTCCTGGGTGTTGACGTCCACGTGTTGGCTGACCAGATTCCGCGCTGCCGCTTCGTTTCCGAATTTGGCTGCCTCGATCAGGCGCAAATCCGCGGCAGTGGCCGTGCCGAGGGCGAAGGTGAAGATCAGCGCGCCCGCGACACGGCTAAGCAGCATTGGTGTTACCCAGCTTCAGCACCGCCGGATCGATTCTGCCCGTGCTGTCGCCGATATCCTTGCGATTCACGCCGAACTGGTCCATCAGCGTCAGATGCAGATTGGCCAGGGGAACGTTCTTCAAATGCGTATGGCGCCCGCCCTTCAGATTCCCCGCGCCGCCGCCCGCCAGCACGAAGGGGATATTCACGGGAGCATGCGAGTTACTGTCCGCAATACCGGCTCCGTAAATCATCGTGACGTGGTCCATTAGTGTGCCCCCGCCGTCGGGCGTGGTCCGCAGCTTGTCGAGCAAATACGCGAACATCTGCGCATGATAGGCGTTGATCTTCGCCGTTTTCGCGATCTTTTCCGGCTCGCGCTGATGGTGCGATATCGGATGATGCGCATCAGGCACGCCGATTTGCGGATAGGTCATACCGCTCTGCTCATGCCCCAGCATGAGCGTCACGACGCGCGTGAGATCACTTTGATAGGCCAGCACCATCAAGTCGAACATCAACTTGAGATGATCCTCCCAATTCGCCGGGACTCCCGCGGGACGTTCCACCAAAGGCAGTTCCTGATGCTGTTGTTCTGCGATCTGAATGCGCCGCTCCACACCGCGAATCGCATCGAGATACTCGCTCAGCTTCGTACGATCCGTCACGGGAAGCGTGCGGCCGAGGCGCGAAGCTTCCGCGTTAACCGAATCGAGAAGGCTCTTCTGCTCGCGGGCGAACGCGGCGCGTTCTTTCGGATCCGTGGTGCGAGTATCCGCGAACAACCGCTCGAACACAAGCCTGGGATTATTCTGCGTCGGCAGCGGCGTCGCCGGGCCGGTCCAGCTCAGCGTGTTCGTGTAGGGGCACGCGTAGCCCGTATCGCAACTGCCCGCTGTCTCGCCGGATTCAATTCCCAGTTCGAGCGACGCGATCTGCGTCTGCTTGCCGAGTTCCTGGGCGAGAATCTGGTCCACCGATATACCCGCGTCAAGCCACGTCTCGCTGGTTGGCGGCGAGATATCGGTCAGGAAACGGGTGCTGGCCTTTGCGTGCGCTCCGCCCGGACGGCCAGGCGTGGGGACACAACTCAAACCGCTCAATACCTGGAAATGTTCGCGGAAAGGTCCGAGCGCGCGAAGCGTCGGCGTGAGCTCGTACTCCGGCCCCTCTTTGGCGGGCAGATAGTTCTCCATGATCATGCCGTTCGGCACGTAAACGACGCCGAAGCGGTTCACTGGCGTGGCGATCGCGGCCCGCGCGGAGAACGCGGGAATCATGCTGTCGAGCAGCGGCAGAGCCACGGCGGCTCCGAGCCCGCGCAACATTTCGCGGCGTGCAATGGATTTTTTCAGAACGATCATTTTTTTAATCCCCCGCAGTCCCCATGTTGAACGGAGAGCTGTTCACAATTCCCCAGATAATGGCCGACCATCGATCGCCATCCCGGTCGGCGCCGCGCGCGATCCCGCGGATGGCAGGCATATCGGAAAGTTCGACACCGCGGCCGATAGCATATGCCAGCAGCTTCTCCGTAAACGTTCGGACGAAATCCTCTTTGTGAGTCGTCACGACCTGGCGCAGGCCGGTGATTCCATCGAACTGCGTACCGTCGGGCAATGCGGCGGCGGCATCGATCGGGGCGCCGTCGCTTTCCGTCCGCCACTTGCCGAGCGCGTCGAAGTTCTCGAGTGCGAAGCCCAGGGGATCCATCCGCCGATGGCACGAGGCGCACTCCGCGGTCTGACGATGGAGTTCCATTCTTTGACGCAGCGAACGCGGCTGGCCGTCCTGACCCGGATCCTTCAGCGCCGGCACATCAGGAGGCGGCGGCGGTGGAGGCGCGCCCAGCAGATTCGTCAGGAGCCAGCGTCCGCGCACCGTTACCGAAGTGCGGTTGGGATACGAAGTCACCGCAAGGATGCTCGCCTGGCCCAGCAAACCGCCGCGCACGCCGTCGGTAAAGTCGACGCGGTGAAAGCGCGGGCCATAGATATTGGGGATTCCGTAGTGCTTCGCCAGCCGCTCATTGACAAACGTATAGTTGGCGGTCACGAGATCGGCGACGCTGCGGTCTGCTTTGATCTGATCGGCGACGAAGAGCTGCGTCTCGCGCGCCATCGCCTGGCGCAGGTTCTCATCGAATTCGCGGTAGAGGTCGGTATCCGGAGTCAGCCCGGCGAGCTTGCTCAGGCCCAGCCACCGGTTAGCGAAGCCGTCGATCAGCGCCTGCGATCGCGGATCGCGCAGCATCCGCACGACCTGTTGTTTCAAAACCGCGGGATCACGCAATTGCCCCCGCGCCGCCGCGTTCAGAAGTTCATCATCCGGAATGCTGCTCCAGAGGAAGAACGACAGGCGCGAGGCGAGGTCGAGATCGCTGAGTTTATATGCCGATTCGGCAGCCGCGTTCGCGGGCGCGCTCTCAACACGAAACAGGAAGCTCGGCGCGGCCAGGATGCGTTCGAGCCCCATCCGAATGCCCGTATCGAAATCCTTCTCCTTGCGCCCGGTGCGGTAAAAGTCTAGGATCGCCTCGAGATCCTCGCTCCCGACGGGACGCCGGTACGCGCGCCTGGCGAGAGTCGTAAGGATCCTGCGGGCACACGGGTCTTCCTCGGCGGATGTCTTCGGCGTACATACAAAAATCCGCTTGCGGCTGGGCGAGTCGCCACGCGAGACGTGTCCATACGGTCCGCCGATCATGACGAACTCGACCGCGGGATTGCCGTGATAGTTCTCGTTCGTCGTGCGCGCGAAGCCGATCTGTTGTGGCTGCAGAACACCCTCCGGCTCCCACAGACGCTCGACGAAAGACGCGCTGACGTCATGCGCGCCGGCCTTCACCGGGACCCGCACTTCGAGTCCCGCATCCGCCGTGTGCATGTAGACTTCGTACTCGGGAGACCCCTGCGTGTTCCCCGCAAAACCCTCGGGCGTCGTTATCCCTTTGGCTTCGCCGCCGATGGTGAAACGCTTGATGCGCGCGCCATCCAGCCGGATGTCGAGCTGGTGCGGCTCGCCCATTCCCATGATGTAGTCGTAAAACTGGCGGCGCAGCAGGACCTTGATCGTATACTCGCCGTCGGCAGGAAAGTTGTGGTGGATCGATGCCCCGCCCTGCGAACCAAACGGCAGATCGTCGCCCATGCGGTCGTCCTGAACGAGCAGCTTCGAATACTTGTATGTCTCGAGGGCCGGCGGCGTGGCCGCATCGCCCACCGCCAGCCGGCTGATGGAACGAGCGGCGGCGAGGTAGTTTTCCAACAGAACCTGCGAGACCGAGAGGATGCTGGCGACGTTATCGAAGCCGTCCTGATCGGAATCGTCCGCCGGAAGCAGCGCCTTGCTGTCGATGTCGAGATCGAGCAGATCGCGGATGGCATTGGTGTATTCGGTGCGGTTCACCCGATGGACGGGGACTCGGCCGGGATTGGGATGATCGACCGCCGCCCGGTCGAGCGCGGATTCCAGTTCGAGAGCCGCCGTGCGATAAGCAGTGGCATCGGGCCTCGGGAGACCAGGCGGCGGCATCTCGCCGGTGCGCAGTTTGCGCGCAACCTTTTCCCAGATGTCGGGATGCTCGCCGATGCGGCCGGTTGCCAGTGGATCGAGAACCAGTCCGCCGGTTTTCAGACGGGGGTTGTGGCAACCGACGCAGTATTGCTGGATGACGGCTTTCGCGGCGGGCGCCGGCGAAGGATCGTCCGCGCGCAGGGTCATCATCAGCGCGGCGAGCACGGCGGTGCAGAGGCACTTCCAGACGAGGGAACGGCCGCCCATTGAGAACGATACTATTCCAGCAGGAAGTGGGGGTCAATCAGGAGGCAAATCAACGCGGCTGCGGATAAAGGCCGAGGACATCGCCGCCCGGACCGGCCGCACGATTTCGCCTCCGTCCGCGACGATGCTCGCCAGAGTAGCGGCGTGGACGGCTGGCGCCCGGCGATCCACATGCCGCCGACTTCGCCGACTCCGTCGTCGAACGGTTTATGGCCGACACGCCACCCCCTGAAGGGATGCTGCACGAGTGCGCAATTGTCCCCAACAGGGGAACCCCTGAAGAACAAGGGCGTGCGTCCCGCGCTTGTTCGACGCGCGGCCAGGGCGGAAAATATGGAGCCGTGGCGGTTTCAGCGTTGCCGGAAGCGGACGAAGCGAATTGCAACTATCATTAAAGGTGATATGACGGTTCGCATCACAGAAGCCGAACTCGCGCGCGACGTGCGCGCGGTTATGGAAAAAGTCGAGCAGGGCAGTGAGGTGATCATCGAGCAAGAGGATCATCGGCCCGTCGCTGTCATCCATGCCCCGCGTCGCAGCGGTCGCCCGATCACTGAAATTCTGACCGAAGCCAGGAAGAGAAACTCGACCGCGACGCTCGATGAGGATTTCGGTTCGGACCTGGAAGAGATCATCGCCAGCCACCAGCAGCCATGGCAGCCGCCCTCGTGGGATTAGTGCTGGATTCCAGCACGGCCATCGCCGCCGAGCGAAACAGGCAGTCGGTTGCGGATTTCATCGAAAGCATCCTCCGCGCTCGCGGCCCGCTCGACTTGTCGCTTTCCCCGGTAACGGTCGCGGAACTGGTGCACGGAATTTTCCGTGCCCGGACACCGGCAGCCGCCCAGTCGCGCCGCCTGTTTATCGAGGAGTTGGTCAGCCTGGTCCCAGTGCAGCCGATCACAAAGCAAACCGGGTGGCTTGTTGGCCAGATCGAAGGCCAGGAAGCAGCCAACGGCAACGTGCTTCCGTTCAGTGACCTGATGATCGCCGCGACCGCCCTCGAACAGGGGTAGGCAGTATTAACGAGGAACCTGAGGCACTTTCAAAAAATCCCCAACCTGACCGTCGTACCATTCTGAGCGGCAGCGCCCCCTTTCTCTGTCGAGTGATGTTCCACAGCGATCCTCACCATCAAGGCCGACCCTCGTGGTGCGGTGCGCGCAGACTCGACCGCTCCGGGCCGCTGCGAAGACCGATCTGGATATCAGGGAAAGGAGGCTTATGGAATGGGCACGTCGACCGCGCCCACCCGAAAGACTACTTCAGGCAGCGAGTGGGCGCGCGCAATCCTCGTGGAACGACTGAAACGGATCACCGCGCAAGCGCGCGAGGAGGCGTACTCGCCGAATTGCTGAAGTCAGGCAGAAGCTTTTTTCAAGCCGGAACGACTGCAACGACCGGGATTCCGGCGCGCTGCAACGCCGTTTCCACTTCAGTGGTCCGCAGACGGCTGGCGTCGAATTCGACCATCAGCTCTTCACGCGATGGAGCGATCTGGATGCGCTCGATGCCGTAGATGGAATTGGCAGCCGCGATTTGGTCCATGAGCGATTCGTCAAGAGGCCGCTGCAGGCGGAAGTGCTTCTGAACTTTGGTCATTGCGTGAGGAAAGCCGATTATAGCGAATCATCCGCCCAGTGGTTCACGGGCCCGGAACCCGCGCCTAGTCCTGGAGCGGTCCGAATCGCGTTATCGATGAACCGCCTCGCTCGGGCGACGGCATCGACAAGCGCGAAGCCGCGCGCGAGGAATGCCGTGATCGCGGCCGAGTAGGTGCATCCGGTGCCGTGTGTGTGGCGCGTGACGATGCGCGCCTCGCGGAATTCTCTGAAAGCGCCATCGCTATACAGGATGTCGATCGCGTCGCCCTCCAGATGCCCTCCCTTTACAAGGACGGACTGCGCGCCCAAATCGGCAATCTTCCGGGCCGCCTCGCGCATCTGTGCGGGGTTCGCGACCGGCATGCGTGCCAGTTCGGAAGCTTCCGCCAGGTTCGGAGTTACCAGCGCGGCTCTGGGCAAAAGGCGTGCCCGAAGGGCAATCCGCGCATCATGGTCCATCAGCGAGGACCCATGCTTTCCGATCATCACCGGGTCGACGACGAGCGGGCAGCCGAGTCGGGACGCCGCGACCGCCTCCACAATGGCGGCCGTTCCGAGCGCGCCGGTCTTGGCGGCCTGCGGTCGAAGGTCCGCAACGACAGCGTCTATCTGCTCGGAAACCAGAGCCGCATCGAGAGTTTCAACGCGGGACGCGCTTACCGTGTTTTGCACGGTAATCAACGTGATTGCGGACGTGCCGAAAACGCCAAGCTGATGAAAAGTCTTGAGATCGGCCTGAATGCCGGCACCGCCGCCCGGGTCGGAGCCGGCGATGGTGAGGGCGACAGGGGGCACTCCTTCTATGTTATTTGCCAGACGTTCCGCGCGCGAGGCCGTTTCATAACGGGAATTCGGGGTTTATCATAATGAACCGCTAAAGGCCCGCCGATAGTCGGGCATGTACGCCAGTTCTCACAAATCCACAGCTCTTCTGGCAGCACTCTTCCTTGGCCACATCGCTTTTGGGCAGGAACTTCATCTCAAATCCCGCACGATCGTGACGGCGGGCTCCGGGTCGGGGCTTCACGCGCACGCGCGGACGGCCGAGGCCGATCCCATCCATCAGATCATCCAGTTCGACCATATGCCTGGCGTGGACGATCTCAACGCCCTGCTTGCCGCCGGCTTCCGAATCACCGGCGCGGTGCCCGACAATGCCGTGATGGCGATTGCGCCCGACCCGGCGACCGCCGCCAACGTGACCGCACTCGTCGCGGGCATCCAGTGGGTCGGCGCGATGGAGACGAGCGACAAGATGAGCCCCATATTCGAGACCTCTTCCGCCGCGCAAGGGAACATGCTCGATGCAATCGTGGAATTCCACGCCGACATCGACACCGCCGCCCAGCAGGCGATTGCGGCCGCGGAGAGCCTTACCTTCCTGCATCCGGCGGCGCTGATTCCCGGCCACATGCTGGTGAATGCGACTTACGACAAGCTGCTGGCGATCGCCGCGCACGATGAAGTCGCATATATCTTTCCGGCCGATGCGGCTCTGACGACCGAAAACGAGATGATTCCATGCGTTGGAATGCTGACTGCGGCGGGTCCGGTGGGACAGTACGCCAACATCGTGCACGGATGGGATCTCAACTCCGACCAGATGGCACATCTGAACTATGTCTTCGGAACGCTGACTTCGAAAGTGCCCGCGCAGACGGTGCAGTCGGAGATTCTGCGGGCGATGAACGCATGGTCGGCGGTTACCAATGTGGTGTTCGAGCAGGGAACAAGCGCGACCGCCACGCGCACGATTCTGGTGAAGTTCGCGAGCGGCCCGCACGGCGACTCGTATCCGTTCGACGGTCCGGGCGGAGTGCTTGGGCACACGTTCTATCCGGTGCCGATAAATTCGGAGTCGATTGCGGGCGACATCCATCTGGATGCCGATGAAAATTGGCATGCGGGCGGCGATCTCGACATCTATACAGTGGTGCTGCATGAGCTGGGACATGCGATCGGCCTCGGCCATTCCGATAAGCCTGGGGATGTGATGTATCCCTACTACCATCGCGGTGCGCAGCTTTCCGCGAATGACATCGGCGCGGCGCGAGAGCTTTATGGAGTGCCTGGAAATGTGGCGCCGAGCGCGGAGACGGCTCCGCAGACGCCCGTAACGGTGACCACTACCATCGCACCTGCTCCGGCTCCCGTGCCTGCTCCGGCGCCTGCTCCTGCTCCAGTCCCGACTCCCGCAAAGCCGCTGAGCCTGACTTTGAATGCGGTTCCGTCACCGGGCGCTGCCACGCAGACATCGATCTCCGGGACGGTGGTTGGAGGCGTGGCGCCGCTGACGGTTCAGTTTCAGACGGACAAGGGATACACGGGGAAAGCTTCGGTGAGCGCTTCGGGCACATGGAGCGCGGCCGGTGTGGCGCTCGTTGCAGGGAGCAATACCATCACCGTGACGGCCTTCGATTCGTCGCATCAAACGATTTCTCAGTCAGAGCAAGTGAACCGCACGGCTTCAGCGCCCACGGCCGCCGCAGGTCCGGTGCGCGTCCAGATCACATCTCCCTCGGCTGCCGTGAGCACCGCGAAAGGCACGACGGTCTCGGTGGGCGGTGCGGCCTCAGGCGGCGTGGGAATTACCCAGGTGACCTGGCAGACGTCGACGGGCCAATCCGGCACGGCGGATGGCACGGATCACTGGCTGGCTACAAATATCCCGCTGATGACGGGAACAAATACAGTTTTGATCAGGGCTTATGATGCGGCGGGCGCAAGCGCCTGGGCTTCAGTCGTGGTGGTCCGCCACTAGAGAGCATTCATTGCCGCTCCTTCACAGCCGCGGTTCAAACAAACGCGTGTTTGGCGCAAAGCCCACAAACGCCTGAAGAGACTCAGGACTGAACCGCGACTGAAGGAGCGGCAACGTAAAGGCCATAGCAGCCATTACGGCTTCAATGCATACTCGACCTTGAAGGGCCCGAGTTCCGGATAGTAAAGCTGCGCGCGGACCAGCTCCGATAACTGGCGCAGGTGCCCGAGGTCATGCAGCGCCCATTCGCTCAGCAGGTTTGACAGGGAGAACTGTCCAAGCACCGTATGGCGGCCGGTGCGCGCCAGCAGCTTCGGGTCGAGTCCACGCAGGAACTCCACGTTGTCTTCGCGCTGCTCTTCCCAGTGCGCGAGCGACTCCTCGGCGTCGCGGTTCGAATAAGTGCCACTGGCATACCAAACATTCTGATCGTAAGGTTCGATTTCAGGACCGTCCTTCGCAAGGATTTCATCGAAGCGGATGCGGAAACAGTGCGCCTCCACATGCGAAAGATGTTCGAAAAGCTCGGCGATAGAGAATCGCTCGGGCGTGGGTTTCCAGTAAGCCTGTTTGTCGTCGACGCCGGTGAGCAGCGCGCGGACGATGTCCGGTGTGGCGGCAAGATGGTCGATCGCGGGATGTTCGAGCCGGGGTGCGGGCATGTGACGATCGTATCCCGCGAAATTGCACGCCTGGGGCGTTGTGCGTCAACCACGAAATCTCTTGCTGTGATACCGGCGGCTGTGGTTACAGAACTCAGTATTTGACCCACACCATGATTTTCCGCAAAACCAATGCCCACAAGGGCGGCACATGAAGGTTACACCCGGCAACAGCACCAACCGGTATCTCTGCTTATGGACGGATCATGCTCGGCGGCGCCGAACGATCCGTCGCCTTCACGACAGCCGACAGAGAAACCGAGCCTGCCTCCCCATGAGCACACCGGGATGCTCGAAGAAATGTATGTATACTTCGACATGCCGGAGCCGGCCTTCAGTATTCAGATGGTGTACAACAACACCGAATATCCCGAGCTCGTTACCGTGGTTCGCGACGGCGACGCGGTCCTGATGCCCGGCGGTTATCATCCTAATGTGTTGGTGCCCGACCATCGGATGTGTTTTCTCTGGGCCATGGCGGCGCACCGGGAAGTAACCGATCGCCATTATGGCGTGGTGAACGTTCAGCCGGGCTTCCAAACGGGCAGGTAGTAAATTACCCATTGGCGCAGACTCAAACTATCCCGGGGGTCCAGTCCGGCGCTTCGGCGCCGAAGGCGGGACGTTACCGGTGGCGCATCTGCGCGCTGCTCTTCTTCGCGACCACGATTAATTACATGGATCGCCAGGTACTCGGCGTTCTCGCGCCGCATCTGCAGACCGTCATCGGCTGGAATGAGATTCAGTACAGCTCCATCGTGACGTCGTTCCAGGCCGCCTACGCAACCGGGCTCGTCCTGGTCGGCGGATTTATCGATCGCGTCGGGACGCGCCTCGGCTACGCGGCCGCGATCCTGTTGTGGAGCCTCGCCGCAATGAGCCATGCGCTGGTCCGCAGCGTGATTGGTTTCGCGATCGTGCGCTTCATGCTCGGCCTTGGCGAATCCGGCAACTTCCCCGCAGCGATCAAGACCGTCGCCGAATGGTTCCCGCGCCGCGAGCGCTCGTTCGCTACGGGCATCTTTAACTCAGGCTCGAACGTGGGCGCGATCCTCGCTCCGATTGCCGTGCCCTGGATCGCCGTCTCACTCGGATGGCAATGGGCATTCGTGTTCACCGGTATCTTCAGCGCGACGTGGATCGTAGCCTGGCTGAAAGTTTACAGGCGTCCGTCAGAACACCCGCGCCTCAGCCATGCAGAGCTCGATTACATCCAGAGCGATGCGGCCGAGCCGGCGGTGAAGATACCCTGGGTGCGTCTGCTGCCACATCGCCAGACGTGGGCCTTCCTCATTGCGAAATTCATGACGGACCCCATCTGGTGGTTCTTCCTCTTCTGGCTGCCGAAGTTCCTGAATTCGAAGCACGGACTCTCACTGACGGAACTTGGACCGCCGCTCGTCGTCATTTATCTGACGGCGGATCTCGGCAGTATCGGCGGCGGCTGGATCGCCGGCGCTTTCATGAAGCTCGGCTGGACTCTCAACCGCGCACGCAAGACCGCCATGCTCATCTGCGCCTGTCTGGTCGTCCCAGTCGTCTTTGCCGCGAGTGTCGCAAGCCTTTGGAGCGCCGTCGCACTGATCGGGCTCGCCGCCGCGGCGCATCAGGGCTGGTCGGCTAACCTGTTCACGCTGGCGTCGGATATGTTTCCGCGCCGCGCCGTCGCGTCGGTGGTCGGCATCGGCGGCTTCGGGGGCGCCGTCGGAGGCATGGTGATCGGGACGTTCACCGGTTTTCTGTTGCAATTCACCGGCAGCTATGTACCGGTCTTCGTGATGGCCGGCTCGGCGTATCTTCTCGCGCTGCTGATCGTGCAGATTCTCGTGCCGCGGCTGGAATCGGCGCCCGTTTCATAGCCCCCGCCGCCAATCGTCCATGCCGCTCACGATAAAGCCGAAAGAGAACTGCCGCTGGGATCTGGTTTCGCTCGGGGAAGTAATGCTCCGCCTCGACCCCGCCGCCCATCGCATCCACACCGCGCGCCGTTTTGACGTCTATGAAGGCGGCGGCGAATACAACGTCGCCCGCGGACTCAGGCGCTGCTTCGGCCTCGACACCGCCATCGTCACCGCATTCGCCGATAACCCGATCGGCCGTCTCGTGGAAGACCTCATCTATCAGGGCGGCGTCGATCAGTCTCTGGTGCAGTGGGTCGAATACGACGGCGTCGGGCGCACCGTGCGCAACGGTCTCAACTTTACGGAGCGCGGCTTCGGCATCCGCCCCGCGCTCGGCTGTTCGGATCGCGGCCACACGGCGGTCTCCGCGCTTGTTCCGGGCGAAATCGATTGGGATCGGATATTCTCCGGCTCCGGACAGGGCGCGCGCTGGTTCCATACCGGAGGCATCTTCACTGCTCTCTCGGAATCGACACCGGAAGTCGCCGTCGAAGCGATGCAATCCGCGCGCCGCAACGGTGTCATCGTGTCCTACGATCTCAACTATCGTCCTTCGCTCTGGAAGTCGATCGGTGGGAAGAAGCAGGCACAGACGGTGAACCGCCGTCTCGCGCCGCTCGTTGACGTGATGATCGGCAACGAGGAAGACTTTACCGCCGCGCTCGGCTTCGACGTGGCAGGGATCGGCGAACACGTAACGAACATCGAGGTCGAAAGCTTCCGCCGGATGATCGCGAAAGTCACCGCTGAATTCCCATTCAAAGTGGTCGCGACGACGCTGCGGAAGGCCAGCACAGCCGGCGCGAACGACTGGAGCGCGATCTGCTGGTCTGAAGGCGCGTTCTTCGAATCGATGTCGCGTCCTGGACTCGGCATCTTCGATCGCGTCGGCGGCGGCGATTCGTTCGCCTCCGGTCTCATCTATGGATTTCTCACCGGGCGCACCCCGCAGTGGGCTGTCGATTGCGGCGCGGCGCACGGCGCTCTGGCCATGACAACGCCGGGCGACACGAGCATGGCGACGCTCGAAGAAGTCCTCGCGGCGATGCGCGGGGGCAGCGCCCGCATCTCCCGATAAACGATGAACAAAGAACAAGTTCGGAAAACCATTCTCGAAACCCGCATCGTGCCGGTCGTGCGGGCCGCCTCCGCGCAATTGGCGATGGCAGCGGCGGAGGCGGTAGCAGCGGGCGGGATACCGATCGTTGAATTGACGATGACGGTGCCGGGCGCTATCGACCTGATTGCCGCGCTTTCGCATTCGATGGGATCGAAGGTGCTGATCGGCGCCGGCACGGTGCTCGATCGCGAGACAGCGCAACGATGTCTCGACGCCGGCGCTCAATTCCTCGTGAGCCCTGGATTTGACTCCGAAACGGTGAGGCTGGCCAACAGCACAGACACGCTCATCATGGCTGGCGCACTGACGCCGACCGAGGTGATCACGGCATGGAAGACCGGCGCGGATTTCGTCAAGATCTTTCCGTGTGGCAACGTCGGCGGAGCTGCCTACATCAAAGCCCTCAAGGCCGCGCTGCCGCAAATCCCGATGGTGCCGACCGGCGGCGTGAACCTCGATACGGCGGCGGCGTTTCTCGCGGCCGGCGCGTCCGCACTGGGCGTCGGAGGCGAGTTGATTCGCGCCGTGGCGCTCGAAGCGGGCGACTTCGCTTCGATCAGCGCGCTCGCGAAGCAGTATGTCGAAATCGTGACGGAAGCATGAAGCGGTCGTTCCCTGTGCTTTTTTAACACCTTGCCGCTTGCATTCGGCGATCGACACTCATAGAGTTGAGGCAACAGAATCGCTTTTACGGGCTGGATCGAAAGGAGTGTTTTATGTATCGTCTCCTGATCGTTGCGCTGCTCACCGTGGCGGCGCCCGCCTGCAACGCCTTCGCCGCCGGCGCGTTTCCCTGGTTCCATACAAGGCCCAAATCCGTAGTCCTCGACGACCCGGCGCCGTCTGTCTCGACACGTGTTGCATATCACGGAAGTGCGGTCTATCCCGGCACCGGGCGCCTCTATTTTGTGGACGGCGTTGATCGCCTGAAGCAGGAGCAATCGGCGAAATTCCATCTGTCCACCATATTTCCGATCAACTGGCTGACAGGCTGGAACTCCCCTAAGGCAAGTACTCCGCGATCGAAATCGAAGTAGTGTTATCCTGAGCTTTCTGGTAGAGGTGCGGCGGCCAAAACCGCGCGTGGATTTCCCGTGATCCCGGGATGCGCGCCGGAAGGGGCCAGTCGCCGAAATCGGCGCGGTGGATTAAACCGCAACGGTTGGGGACGCGAGTTAAATCTCCGTCACTGTCACCCGGTGAAAACCGGGTGGAGCGCTATCGGGATAGTGAAGTTTTGTAGTCCCTCCTCACTAGTCCAGTAGCGTTCCCATCTCTACTTTGTGCGCTGTGGCGCGGGCCATCGTTTTTCGTGGCCTGCGGCTTTTGACGTTTGACGACCGAGAAACCGAGATGGAAGACGTATTCAAGCTGACGCGGACCCTGATCGACATCCCATCCGTCACGCCGGAAGAAGCGGCGGTCGGCGAATGGCTCTATCGCTATCTCTCCGATCTCGCGGCGCGCCACAATGGAATCGCCGAGAAACACGAAGTCGAGCCCAACCGCTACAACGTCTACGCGCAGTTCGGCGAGCCCGTCGTCACGCTCTCCACGCACATGGACACCGTTCCGCCTTTCATCCCGTCGAGTGAAGACGAGGAATTCATCCGTGGCCGCGGGGCCTGCGACACCAAAGGCATCATCGCTTCGATGCTCGTCGCGGCGGAACGTTTACTCGCGCGCGGCACCCGCAACATCGCGCTGCTGTTCGTAGTCGGCGAGGAACGAAACAGCGCCGGAGCTCAATATGCGGCCCTCAATCCGCGCGGCTCGAAATTTATCATCAACGGCGAGCCGACGGAAAACCAGCTCGCGCTCGGATCCAAAGGCGCTCTGCGTTACGAGATCGTCGCGCGTGGACGCATGGCCCACTCCGCTTATCCGGAACTCGGCGAGTCGGCGATCGACAAGCTGCTTGATGCGCTGGCGTCGATACGCAAAATTGAGTTACCGGTCGACCCTGTGCTCGGGCCGAGCACCCTCAATATCGGCACCATTCACGGCGGCCGCGCTCCGAATGTGATTCCGGACGAAGCCCGCGCGGAGATTTTTATCCGTCTGGTCGGCGAGTCGGCGGGCACGCGCGAGGCACTGCGCGAGGCTATCGGCGATAAGGCCGATCTCAACTTCGTCCTCGAAATTCCGGCGCTTCGGCTCACCGCTGTCAAAGGACTCCCCACGACCGTCGTCGCCTACACCACCGACATCCCGGCGTTTCAGGGCGCGTGGGGGCGGCCGCTTCTGCTCGGACCCGGCACGATTCACGTTGCCCACACGCTCGAAGAGCGCGTCCCGAAGCGGCAACTGCTCGACGCCGTCGAAATCTACCAGCGCATGGTCATTCAGCTACAGGCAAATCAACTATGAAGAAAATCCCCGTCGGCATTCTCGGCGCCACCGGCATGGTGGGCCAGCACTTCATTAAGTTCCTCGATGGTCACCCGCTGTTCGAGCTCACGTGGCTCGGCGCGAGCGAACGCTCCGCTGGCAAGCGCTACTCCGAGGCCGCGAAGTGGCATCTCTCCGCAACCACTCCCGCAGGCATCGCCGGGCTCAAAGTCGAAGAAGCAAAACCTGGCAATGCGCCGCAGCTGGTGTTCTCGGCGATGGACGCGTCAGTCGCTACCGAAATCGAACAGGTATTCGCGAACGCCGGCCATACCGTCGTGTCCAACTCGCGCAATCACCGGATGGAGCGCGATGTGCCGCTGCTCGTCCCCGAGCTCAATCCGGACCATCTGAAGCTTCTGCCCGCGCAGCAGAAAGCGCGCGGCTGGAAGGGACAAATCGTCACGAATCCCAACTGCTCGACGATCGTGCTGACAATGGCGCTCGGACCGCTGAAGCAGTTCGGCATCACACGCGTGGTCGCCACGACGCTGCAAGCGATCTCCGGCGCTGGTTACCCCGGTGTAGCCTCGATGGACATCATCGCCAACGTCGTCCCTTATATCGGCAACGAAGAAGAGAAGATGCAGCAGGAGACGCAGAAGATTCTCGGCGCGTTCGCGGGCGATCGCATCGACGATCTTCCGGCAAAGGTCAGCGCGCACTGCAACCGCGTGCCGGTGGTGGACGGACACACAGTGACAGTCTCCGTCGAACTTTCCAGCAAGCCGACGGAAGCCGATCTGCGCAACGCCTTCGAAACGTTCTGTGCCGTTCCGCAGCAGCGCAATCTGGTGAGCGCGCCGAAGCGCCCGGTGCAGTACATGACTGAGCAGGACCGTCCGCAACCGCGCAAGGACGCCGAACGGGAGCGCGGCATGGCGACTTTCGTCGGAAGGCTGCGCGCGTGTCCGGTGCTCGACTGGAAATTCGTGTCGCTCGGGCACAACACGATTCGCGGGGCGGCCGGCGCGGCTGTGCTCAATGCCGAGCTCCTGCATTCCGAAGGGCTGCTTGGATGATGGAGATGGTGGCACAGGCTTCAGCCTGTGGTTCTTTCCAATGATCGTAATGAAATTCGGCGGCACCTCCGTCGAATCGGCCGCCGCAATCGAACGCGTCGCATCCATCGTGAAGGCGCGCACCCACCGGAAGCCCATCGTGGTCGTCTCCGCCATGGGCAAGACCACCAACAAGCTCCTCGCGATCGCCAATGCGGCCATCAGGGGCAAACGCGACGACTACATCCGCCAGCTTCACGACCTGCGCGACTTCCACTCGCGCGAAGCCCGCCAGGTGGTCCCGCTGTCGCATCGGGCCGAGCTCGACCGGACGCTCGACGATCACTTCCAGGAAATGACCGAGCTTGTGAAGGGGATCGCGGTCCTTGGCGAACTGACGCCGCGCTCGATCGATGCGATCTCGAGTTACGGCGAGCGCCTCTCGAGCTACATCGTCGCGCTGGCCTTCGAACACTTCGGACTCCCCTCGGCGCACCTCGACTCGCGCCGTGTGATCGTCACCGATCGCCGCCACACGCAGGCCGCGCCGATCTTTGCCGAGACATACAAGCGCCTCAGGGAGATCGTGCCGCCGCTCGCCGCCGGAAAGGCCGTTGTAATGGGCGGCTTCATCGCCTCCACCGAAGATGGCGTCACGTCCACTCTCGGACGCGGCGGCTCGGATTTTACCGCCTCCATCGTGGGCGCGGGTGTCGATGCCGAAGAAATCCAGATCTGGACGGACGTCGACGGGATGCTCACCGCCGATCCAACCATCCTGCCGGGTGGGCATCGCGTGAAGACGATCTCGTTCGCCGAAGCCGCCGAACTGGCATATTTCGGCGCCAAAGTACTGCATCCCTCGACCGTGATCCCCGCGATCGAGCGCGACATCCCCGTGCTGATTCTCAACTCGCGCCGACCGGACGCGGAAGGCACGCGGATCGTGTCTGCCTCCGTGCATTGCTCGAACGCCGTCAAGTCGATCGCCTGCAAGCGCAGGATCACGCTGGTGAACATTCACTCGACGCGCATGCTGATGGCGCACGGATTCCTGCGGCGCATCTTCGAAATCTTCGACCGGCACGAAACGCCGGTGGATATGGTCGCGACCAGCGAAGTCAGCGTCTCGCTCACCATCGACAACACGGCCCGGATTCAGAACATCCGGCGCGAGCTTGGCGAGTTTTCGGAGGTGGAGCTCGAACCCGACCAGGCGATCGTCTGTCTGGTGGGAGAGAACATCCGTTACACTCCTGGAGTGGCGTCCCGCGTCTTCAGCGCGCTGCGCGGCACCAATATCCAGATGATCTCGCAGGGCGCATCGCGGCTGAACCTCAGCGTCGTCGTCTCCGAGAAGGACCTTCGGCAGGCCGTCGAAGCCCTCCACACGGAATTCTTCTCTCAACTCGACCCGCAGGTTTTTGAATGACCATCGCCATCATCGGATACGGGAAAATGGGTCATATGATCGAGAGCCTCGCGGCGAAGCGCGGAATCGCGGTCGGCCCGAAACTCGACGTAAACGATACGATCGACACGGTCAGCCTGGGCGGCGCGGACGTCGCCATCGAGTTTTCCACGCCCGCCGCGGTCGTCGGGAATATCGAAAAGATCGCCGCCGCCGGCGTTAACGTCGTGGTCGGCACAACCGGCTGGCAGGACCACATTGGGCATGTGAAGGACGTTGTGGCGCGGCATGGAATAGGTCTGGTCTGGAGTCCAAACTATTCGGTTGGCGTCAACGCCTTCTTCCGCATCGTCGACGAAGCCGCGAAGTTGCTGGCGACCGAAGCGGATTACGAGGCCTGGGCGTGGGAGATTCATCACTCCGCAAAGAAAGACGCGCCTTCCGGTACGCTCGTCAAGCTGGTCGCTGACATGAAGAAGGCGGGCTATACTGGCCCGATTGATGTCTCGTCCAGCCGCGCAGGCACTATTGCCGGCACGCATGAAATCGGTTTCGACAGCGCCGCGGACACGATCACCCTGCGGCATACCGCGCGGGGCCGTGAGGGCTTCGCATCAGGCGCGCTCAAGGCCGCCGAGTGGATCGCGGGCAAAAAAGGTTTTCACGAGTTCGCAGACATACTATTTCGGCAATAAGGAGGTGGCACATGTTTACAGGATGTGGAACAGCAATGGTGACTCCGTTCCGCAAGGACGGCTCGCTGGATGAATCGACTCTCCGCGGGCTCGTACGCCGCCAGATCGATCAGGGCATCGACTTCCTCGTACCCTGCGGCACTACCGGCGAGAGCCCGACGCTGACACGCGAAGAGCATTTGCGCGTCGTTCAGATCACGATCGAGGAGGCCGGCGGCAAGACGCCTGTCCTCGCGGGCGCCGGCGGCAACAACACGCACGAAGTTATCGAGCTCGCCCGCGCATGCGAAAAGCTCGGCGCCGAGGGCATTCTCTCGGTAACACCCTACTACAACAAAGCCACTCAGGAAGGACTCTTCCTGCACTACTCAGCAATCGCCGCTGCCATCAAAATTCCGATCATTCTTTACAGCGTGCAGGGACGCACCGGCGTTAACATCGAGCCCGCAACCGTCGTTCGCCTCGCTCAGATTCCCAACATCGTCGGCATTAAGGAAGCGTCAGGCAACATTACGCAGATCGCGGAAATTATCCATCGCGTGCCGGAGAAGTTCATCGTGCTTTCGGGCGACGACGCGATGACCATTCCGGTGATGGCGCTCGGCGGACGCGGCATCGTTTCCGTCGTCTCAAATCAAATTCCTGGCGCGATGTCCGAGCTCGCGCGCCTTGCGAACAACGGAGACTTCGCGGGAGCGCGGAAGGTCCAGCGCCAATACATGCCGCTGATGCAGGTGAACTTTACCGAGGCCAATCCGATTCCCGTCAAATGGGCAATGTCGGTGATGGGACTTCTCGAACCGGTTTACCGGCTGCCGATGGTGGAGCCGGCGCCGGCGAACAGGAAGAAGATCGCGGAAGTGATCGAGCAGGTTGGGTTGATGGCGGCGGCCGGGACGCGTTGAGGGCTGCGGTTGATTCCGAAGGACCTCTCCGACCAGGTCGACCACTACCTGTACGGCACGCCGAAGCGTTGAGACGGGTATTCGCCGACACTGTTTATTGGCTCGCGATCTTCATTCCGGCGATGCATGGTCGACCGCCGCGAGCACGTTCGATGGGTCGGATGCGGTGCTTGTTACGACTGAAGAAGTCCTGGGTGAGTTCCTGACGGCCGTTTCTGCGCACGGCGATCACACAAGACGTCTCGCGTGCCAACTTGTCCGCGGGATACTCAATGACTCGCAGATTGAAGTAGTTGTTCAGTCGCACGAATCGTTTCTCGCCGGTCTTGCTCTCTACGAAAGGCGTCCCGACAAACAGTACAGCCTGGCCGATTGCATCTCAATGAACGTCATGCGGCAGCATCAAATCGACGAAGTTCTCACAAGCGATCGGCACTTCGCCCCGGAAGGATTCAAGCGGCTTCTGAATCGGCGTTTGACATCATAGAGAACTATGAATCGCGCCGCGACTGACACCCTCCAAACCCGGATCGAACAGCTCTTCGACAGTCCGCCATCTGCCTGCACCCCGGACCATTTCTCCCTGTTCGCAATCTTCAAACAGGGCGTCAACGCCGGCACGATTCGCGCCGCGGAACCGGACGCCTCCGTCGCAGCCAGCGGATGGCGTGTCAATGCGTGGGTAAAAAAGGGCATCCTTCTCGGATTCCGCATGGGCGGTATCGTCGACATGTCGATCGACGCCGTCCGGCAGCCCTTCTTCGACAAATCGACCTACCCGGTGCGCCAGATGACCCCGGCCGATGGTGTGCGGATTGTCCCCGGCGGGTCGAGCATCCGCGATGCAAGTTATATCGGCAAAGGCGTGATCTGCATGCCGCCGATGTATGTCAATGTCGGCGCTTACGTCGGAGACGGCACGATGATCGATTCGCACGCGCTCGTCGGAAGCTGCGCGCAGGTCGGCCGTAACTGCCACATCTCGGCCGCTTCGCAAATCGGCGGCGTCATCGAGCCTGTCGGCGCGCTGCCCGTCATTGTCGAGGACGGCGTCCTGGTCGGCGGCAATTGCGGCATCTATGAAGGGACCGTCGTCAAAACGCAGGCGGTGCTTGGCACGGGCACGATCCTCAATAAGTCGACGCCCGTTTACGATCTCGTGCTCGGGAAGATCTATCGCGCCACAGACGATCAGCCGCTCGTCATTCCGGAAGGCGCCGTCGTGATTGCCGGCTCGCGCGCCGTCACCATCGGGCCGGGGCGCGACTGGGGCATCTCGATCTACACGCCCGTGATTGTGAAGTATCGCGATGACAAGACGGGCGCGAGAATCCAGCTTGAAGATCTGTTGCGGTAAGCGCCTACGACCAGATCGTCGTGAGGGCGCGCTTGAAATTGCCGCCGAGCACGAGACCGATCTGTTCATCGGTGTAGCCGCGGCGAATGAGTCCGTCAGTCAATTGATGCACGCGCTCGAGTCCCTGCAGCCCCGCGATGTCGTAGAGCAGCGAACTCGCGCCACGTTTGTCGCGTCCGTCGAGATCGGTATCGCTCCCCAGTCCGACGTGCTCGATACCGGCGATCTTCACCACATGTTCGAAGTGGTCGAGCACGTCTTCCATCGTCACCGGATCTTTCGTACGCACGAACCGGCGCACGCCTGTCAATCCGATCACGCCGCCCTTTTTCGCGGCCGCCACGATCGCGTCGTCGGTCTTGCATCGCGCCACACCCGGCGCCAGCGCTTTGCAGTTGGAATGTGTGATCAGCACGGGCTTCGCCGACGCTTCGATGGCATCGAGCGTCGTCCTCTCGCCGCAGTGCGAGACATCGATCGCCATCCCGAGCGTATTCATCCGTGCCACCACCGCCTGCCCGAACGAGGTCAAGCCGCGGTTAATGGCCTTGCATCCGGCGCCCAGCCGATTGCCCCCGTTGTACGTCAACTGCGTCAGCCGCTGGCCCATTTTGTAGAAGGCGTCGAGATCGTCGAGGTTGCGCAGATGGTTGGCGTCCTGCATGCCCAGAATGATGCCGACCTTCCCCGCGGCTTTAGCGCCCGTGAGGTCCGCCGGACAATCGATGCGCACAAGCCATGCTGGATGGTTCGCGATCAACCGGTTCCATTTGATGAACCAGTTGCGTGTGATTTCATAAGACTGCGCGCTCTCGAACGCGACCGCCGGATGAAACACGTCGATGCCGGAATCCCGCAGCTTCTGAAAATCTTTCTCGGCGAAGTTTTCAGGCGCGCCCTGCCACTCCGCGAGCAGCGCCCAATCGAGCGTGAGCAGCCCGAGCATGTCGATGACGTTCGCCTGCGCTACCAGATCGATGGCGCGCGTGCTGTATCCGGCAGCGAAAAGGCGGTCGGCTATCGGAGCGGCTGCGCAGGCAGCCAGCCACGAAGCCCCGCGGCCGAGGAAGGTTCTCCGGTGCAAGGTCGTTCTCGAATGGGTGGTGAAAACCAGAATACTACATCTTTAGTACGTGCGGGGAGGCCGTCTGGGGTACGGCGGAAAGGGCGGTATGCCTGACCTGCGGATCAGCGTCCTCGACCAATGCCCGATCCCTGACGGTTTCACTGCCGGCGACGCCCTCCGCAATTCGATCGACCTTGCCCGGCTTTGTGACGGCCTTGGCTACACGCGCTACTGGGTCGCCGAGCACCACGGCACAAAAGGGCTCGCCTGCGCCAGCCCCGAAGCGCTGATCGCACCGATCGCCTCCGCCACCACCCGTCTGCGCGTTGGCAGCGGTGGCGTGATGCTGCCGCACTACAGCCCGTTCAAAGTCGCCGAGACCTTCAGCATGCTGGCAGGCCTCTACCCCGGCCGCATCGATCTCGGCATCGGACGCGCCGCGGGCACCAGTCCGAAGGTCGCCTTCATGCTGCAGCGGGACCGCCGCCAGGCCGCGCCCGACGACTTCCGCGAACAACTCGACGAGCTTCTCGGTTATCTTGCCAACCGCACGCCTTACCGTTTCGCCAGCCCAGATGTCTGGCTGCTCGGATCGTCGCATGACAGCGCCATCTGGGCCGCAGAGCTCGGGCTTCCCTATGTCTTTGCCGACTTCATCAATCCCAACGGCGCCCCGATCGCGCGCTATTACCGGCAGCAGTTCACGCCGTCGGAACTCAGTCCCACTGCACGGGCCGGTGTCGCCACATGGGCGATCTGCGCGGACTCGGAGGAAGAAGCCCTCGAGCTTTCGCTGAGTTTCCGGATGATGATGACGATGCTCTTCCGCGGGCAGTCGATTGCGGTTCCGACTATCGAGCACGCGCGGCGGTTTCTGGAAGAGGAGCGCCTGCTGCCGGGCGATATTCCGGCCGGCCGCCGCATCCTGACCGGCACGCCGGAGCGGGTTCGCGAAAACATCGAAAAGCTGGCGCGGGATTACGAGGCGGAAGAAGTGCTGATCGTCAATATCCTCCACGATCATGCCGCTCGCAGGCGATCTTATGAATTGATCGCGAAAGCTTTTGGATTGGACGCGACTGAGCCCGCCGTTCTGTAGTGGCTATTTTGAAGATGACGCCGCTCTTCGGGAATCGCTCACCTTTGGCCGCCATAGATGGCAGGAGAGTTATTAGCCTCAGCACGACAAGAACCACAATCGCGCTGATTATCAAAAACGGACTGAACATTCGTCGCTCGCCTGCCTCTATTTGGATTACCGCCAGACTCTGACGGCGATATAGGCGAGCTAAGCTGGCTATATCCCCTTTATGAGCCTTGTGGGCATTGTCACCAGCACACCGGTTCCTCACGCCAATGCTCGTCTGGTCGACGTGGCGGCGCTGCAGAAGGCGCTCGAAGCGCAGATCGAAGGCGAGGTGCGGTTCGACGCTGTTTCGCGGGCGCTCTACTCCACCGACGCCAGTGTTTATCAAATCGCGCCGCTGGGCGTGGTGGTGGCGAAGACGCGCGAGGATTTGATCCGCATCGTGCGCATCGCGACGGAATTCCGTTGCCCGATCACGGTGCGCGGCGGCGGCACCGCGCAGGCGGGCCAGTCAATCGGCGCGGGTCTGCAGGTCGACACGTCGAAGTATTACAACCGCATTCTGGAACTGAATGTCGAGGAGCGCTGGGTGCGCGTCGAACCCGGCGTCGTGCTCGACGAATTGAATGCGGCGCTGCGTCCGCATGGACTTCGCTTCGCGCCCGACGTTTCAACCGCCAGCCGCGCGGCCATCGGTGGCATGATGGCAAATAATTCGAGCGGCGCGCGATCGTTTCTGTATGGGAAGACAATCGACCATGTGATCGAGCAGGAAGTTGTGCTGGCCGATGGTTCGGTGGCGCATTTCCGTGCCCTCGATTCCGCCGAGCTGGCGGCGGTCATGCAGGGCGGCACGCTCGAAGCGGAGTGCTACCGGACGGTCTACCGGCTCGGCTACGAACACGCTGACGAAGTGGACCGGCGTTTTCCCAAAGTTTTGCGGCGGGTCGGAGGCTACAACCTCGATGAGTTCACGATTCGCGGAAAACCGTTCAATCTCGCGAAAATGATGGTGGGGTCTGAGGGTACGCTCGGTGTCGTCCTCGAGGCGAAGCTGAATCTGGTGCCGTTGCCAAAAGCGAAAGCAGTGCTGGTGGTGCAGTTTCGCGAATTGCTGGAAGCGCTGGCGGCAACGCCCCTGATACTCACCCACAAGCCTTCGGCATGCGAGGTGATGGACAGGTTCATCCTCGACCACACCTATCTGAGCCCGAATCTGCAGCGCGTGCGCGAGTCGTTCATCGAGGGCGATCCGGGGGCGATTCTCTGCATCGAGTTTTACGGCGAGTCACGAGACGAGCTTGCGCCGCGGCTCACCGCATGCGAGCACGATCTGACAAAGCACGGCTACGGCTACCGGTTTTTCCACGCGCTCGAGCTCGCCGAGCAGGGGCGCGTCTGGAATCTGCGCGAAGCGGCGCTCGGACTTTCGATGACGATGAAGGAAGACGCGAAGTCGCTCTCATTCGTCGAGGACACGGCGGTGGCGCCCGAGAAGCTGCGCGATTACATCGAGCGGTTTCTTCAGATCATCCGGAAGCACGAGACGAGCGCGGGCGTCTATGCGCACGCTTCAGTGGGATGCCTGCATGTGCGTCCGGTCGTCAACATGAAGACGACAGCGGGTGTGCGCAAATTCGAAGCCATCGCAAACGACGTCGCGGATCTCGTGCTGGAGTTCGGCGGCGCGCTTTCGGGCGAGCATGGCGATGGTATGGTGCGCGGTCCGTTCATGGAAAAGATGTTCGGACCAGTGCTCTACGAAGCGTTCCGGACGATCAAGCGGACATTCGATCCGGCGGGGATTTTCAATCCGGGCAAGATTGTGGATTGCCCGCCGATTACCGAGAACCTGCGCTTCGGGCCGGGCTATGTGAGCCCCGATCCGCGAACGTACTTCGATTATTCTGAATACGGCGGGATGGGCGGCGCCGTAGAGATGTGCAGCGGACTCGGGGCATGCCGCAAGACGCTCGAAGGCACGATGTGTCCTTCGTACATGGCGACCAGGGAAGAGACGCACACCACGCGCGGCCGTTCGAACGTCCTGCGCCTCGCGATGGGCGGCAGGCTGGCGAGTGCGGGTCTCGACGACAAGGGTGTTTACCAGGCGCTCGATCTGTGTCTGGAATGCCGGGCGTGCAAGGCGGAATGTCCGGTGGGCGTGGACATGGCGCGTTTCAAGAGCGAGTTTCTGGCGGGATATTGGCAGACTTACGGCACGCCGCTACACGCAAAGATGCTGGGAAATGTGCGGACGTTCGCAAGGCTGGGGAGTCCCGCCGCTGGGGTTGTGAACTGGGCATCGCAGACGAAGCCGGTGCGGGCGCTCAATGAAATCGTCTTCGGCATCGACCGGCGACGCACGCTGCCCGCGCTGGCGCGGCGCACGCTGGCGTCCGGCGTGAGGAAGGGGCGGGGCGCGGCGGCCTTCAATCCGCAAGCCGAAGTTTTGCTGTTCAACGATACGTTCACCAACTATTACGACCCGAAGATTGGCGTGGCGGCGCTGGAGGTTCTCGATGCTGCTGGTGCATCGCCCACGCTGGCGCCGAATTACTGCTGCGGGCGTCCGTTGATTTCGAAAGGGCTTCTCGCCAGGGCGCGGGTGCAGGCGCGGCGAAATACGGAAGCGCTGTACGCGGCGGCAGCCGCTGGAAAGAAGATCGTGTTCTGCGAGCCGAGCTGTTTGTCGGCAGTGCGTGAAGATGCGCCGTCATTGCTGCGCGGCGAAGACCAGAAACGCGCGCGCGTGGTAGCGGATGCGTGCGTCCTCTTCGAAGAGTACGCGGCTACGCTGCCGATTCCGCTGAAGCCGGGGCCGCAGAAGATCCTGCTGCACGGCCATTGTCATCAGAAGTCGATGGGGCTGCTGCCGGCGGCGAAGGCGCTGCTGGAGAAAATCCCCGGAGCGACGGTCGTTGACCTTGACGCGGGATGCTGCGGGATGGCGGGATCGTTCGGTTATTCGAAAGAGCACTTCGACATATCGCGGCAGATCGGCGAGCGCAAGCTGTTCCCGCAGGTGCGGGCGAAGGATGTATCCTCGCCGGTGGTGGCGGCCGGCACGTCTTGCCGGCATCAGATCCACGACTTCACGAGCGAGCATGCCGTCCATCCGGCGGTGCTGCTGAGGTCACTTTTGAAAGAAGAATGACGCCGGCCGATCCAATCCGCAAACCGCTTCCAGCCATCATCGCGCTGAGCGCCGCAATCGCCGGCTTCCTGATCTGGCTGATTTATTTCAAGGGCCGTGTCGCCGCGCCCGACTGGGTGAGCGTTCTGCCCACGGCGAATGCGGCTTTCAATTCACTGAGCGCGTTCTGCCTGGTGATGGGCTATATCAACATTCGGCGGCGGCGAAGGGACGTGCACCGGGCATTCATGCTGAGCGCGGCGACGTTCTCCGCATTGTTCCTCGTGTCCTACGTCACGTATCACTTCTTTCACGGCGACACGAAATTTCCGGGATACGGGTGGATACGGCCAACATATTTTTTTATCCTCATCAGTCACATTGGCCTGTCGATCATCGCATTGCCACTGATTCTCGGGACGCTTTGGTTTTCCTTACGCGGCCAGTTTCAGTCCCACCGGCGCATCGCGCGCTGGACCTTTCCCGTGTGGCTCTACATTTCGGTCACGGGCGTCGCGGTTTACTTTATATTGAAAATCTATACGGTGTAAGGATGAACTCACAATTGGCCGAAGTGCAGTCCAAATTGCGCGCCAACGCCGACCGCGCGCGAAAACTCTCGGCGAGGGCTGGCGCTAAACAACTGACGACGCGTCCGCGTCCCGAGGGGTGGTCTGCGGAGGAGTGCCTCGCCCATCTGACGATGACGACGGAGGGGCTTCTTCCCATGCTGCGGAGCGCGCTGACGAACGGGCGCACGCGAAGCGTCAGGAGCGATGGTCCTTTTCGAATGGATATGCTCGGACGCATGCTGGTCTGGGCGTTGGAACCCCCGCCACGATTTAAGGCCAAGGCGCCGCCGACGTTACAACCACGAACGTCCGGCGATGAAGTCGCGAAATTTATGGCGTCGCAGGAGCGGCTGCTGGAACTGGTGCCGGAGTTGGACGGACTCGCGCTCGATCGCATGAAAGTGCCGTCGCCGGCGTCTCCGAAGCTTCGGTACAACGTGTTGTCGAGCCTGATGGTGACCGTCGCGCACCAGCGGAGACATCTCTGGCAGGCGGAGCGCGCGGCGGGCGTTGCTTCCGAATAAATATGGCCGCGAAAAGACGGCCGGGCATGCGGCGGATGGGGTGTGCCCGAAGGAGCGCCCCGCCCTTATAGGTTGCGGGCGACGATTTGCGCGACATCCAGCAGTTGCGGGGGCGTGGCGGAGACGGTTTTCAGCGCATCGCGAAACATCGAGGCGCAGAACGGGCAGGCGGCCGCGACCGTCCCGGCGCCAGTGGCGACCAGTTCCTCGGCGCGCGCAGTGTTGATGCGTTTGCCTTTCTCCTCGCCAAGAAACATCTGGCCGCCGCCCGCTCCGCAGCAGAAGGAGCGCTCGCGGTGGCGGGGCGCTTCGACGAGTGCCACCAACTGGGCGAGCACTTCGCGCGGCTCGTCGTAAGTGCCGCGATACCGGCCCAGATAGCAGGGGTCGTGGTAGACCGTCGTTCCTCCGTTGTTGACCGCCGGCAGGCGCGCTTTGTGGCGGGCCAGAAGCTCAGTGTGATGCTCGACCGCAAAGGTCTTCCCCGCCTCACGCCAGTCGACGCTCATGGTGCGGACGCAGTGCGGGCAGATGCTGAGGAGCTTCGCGGGCTTATCTCGTGACACCACGGAAATGCTCTCGGCGTTTTCTTCCGCAAGCGTCGTGAACAACAGGTCGTTGCCCAGACGGCGCGCCGGATCGCCGTTACACTTCTCCTTTTTAAGAACACCGTAGGTGATCCCGAGGTGGTTGAGGATTTTCACCAGAGCAAGAATAGTTTCGCGTCCGGCGGGATCGTAAGCGCCCATGCAGCCGAGCCAGAGGCAGTATTCCTGCGTGCCGTCGTAGATTGGAAGCTGATTCTTTTCGATGAACGTTTGCCGTTCATTGGCGGGGATGCCGAGCGAGTTGCCGTTGCGCTCCATGGTGAGGAACAGCTTCGTCCCGTAAGAGTCTTCCCATGCGCCGGTGTTCACGGCGCCACGGCGCAGGCCGATCATGACGGGAAGGTGCTGGATGCCGACCGGGCATTGAAATTCACACGCGCCGCAGGTCGTGCACTGGAAGACAGCTTCTTCAGAGATGTGCGGGCCGAGCAGCGCGGTTTCCGAAGCGGGTCCATCGGTATTGAGATATGCGCGCAGGCCCAGAATCACTTCCTTGGGATTCAGGACCTTCCCGGTGTTGGTGGCGGGACAGTGCTCGCTGCAGCGTCCGCACTCGACGCAGGAGAAGGCCTGGAGTGCGTCGAGCCGCGTGACGTCTTTGCCGGAGACAAGCCCGAAGTCCTCATCGCCGGCGAGCTTTGGAATGTCGCTGAACAAAGGCCGTTTCAGGAACACCGCCGCAGGGCTCAGGACGAGATGAAGGTGCTTGGTGTGCGGGATGAGGGGCAGGAAGACGAGAAGCGCCAGAGTGTGTGTCCACCACGCGATTCGCCCGGAGACCGCACCTTCGGGAAGCCAGAGGCCGGCGAGATACGAAACCATCAGCAGGAAAATCAACCCCGCGATGACGCCGGATTCAGGTGAGACGTCCCCGAGCCAGACCGGGCGGGCGACGAAGCGGCGGATGGCGAGATACGAAATCGAAACGGCGACGGCAAACGCGAAGACCGCGACGAAGCCAAAGTAGAAGCGTCCGAATCCGCCCGTGCGCGAGAGGAACCGCGCGCCGAAGCCGGCCGCAACGTGGTTCACGGTAATCAGGGCGAACGCGCAGAAGCCCCAGAAGACGAAGGCGTGGGCGAGTCCGGCGACCGGGCGCTGGCGGATTACCTTTGCCTGCAGCAGCACTTCCCGGATGAAAGCGCCCACGCGCGGGGCAAGATTGCCGAGTTGGAAATCCGCGTCCGGCCGGGAGGATGAAACGATATGCATTACGCGGCGGAACCGGTACCAGAAACCTGCAACTGATACTACGATGAGAATCGCGAGAATCCATTTTTCCAGCAGTCCAGGGGTGGGCATGCAATCTCCATTGTGGACCTGGCGCACAACGCCCCGGCTCGCTGCCTGCCGGATGCTACATTCGAGATTGTGTCGATCAGCCTGCG
>DASZLP010000043.1:0-2924 GCA_035552355.1 Bryobacteraceae bacterium
GCCCGCCGCTTCGCCGAGCTCGGCTTTTCCCTCATCGCGACGCGCGGCACCGCGTCCGCCCTGCGCGCCGCGGGTTTGAGCTGCAAGGTCGTCTTCAAAGTGAATGAAGGCCGGCCCAACGCCGTGGACATGCTGAAGGCCGGCGCCGTTCAGCTCGTCATCTACACCACCACCGGCGCGCTCTCTTTCGAAGACGAAAAATCGATTCGCCGCAGCGCCGTCGCTTATCGCGTTCCCTGCATCACCACCGTGAGCGGCGCGCGGGCGGCTGTCGAAGCGGTCGCCTCCAGGCTGCGCGATCCGCTGCGCGTCTGGAACCTGCAGGAGATTCACGATCAGAAACTGCAGGCCGCCGGCTGAGCAGTTCGCCTGTTATTTAATGGTTCGATGACGCGAAGACAACTGTCTCTGATGGCGCTGGCCTCGATCGCCGCCGCTCCGGCGCGCATTCAGGCTCAGGAGGAAAGCGGTTCGTGGCTGGGCGTTCTCGCAAAGCGCCTCCCGGCATACGGCCATCGCAACTGGGTCGTGATTGCCGATTCGGCTTATCCTCTGCAGTCGAATCCCGGTATCGAAACCGTCGTTTCCGAATCGGACTATCTCCGCGTTCTTCATGCGGCGCTCGATCTGATCTCGAAGACGCCGCACGTCCGGCCGATCATCTACACCGACAAGGAACTACAGTTCGTGCCGGACAGCGATGCGCCCGGCATCTCCGCTTTCCGGCAGCGTCTCGCCACGGTGCTCAATAATCAGCCGGTGCAGACGATACCGCACGAAGAGATCATTCACAAGCTCGATGAAGCGGCGCGCACTTTCAACGTGCTGATTATCAAAACCAATCTGACGCTGCCCTACACGTCGGTGTTCCTGCAACTCGATTGCGCCTACTGGGGCGCGGACGCTGAACAGCGGCTGCGGCAGTCGATGCAGGGCCGTTAGCCGGGCATTGTCGCGTGCAGGCGCTCCGGCTCTTCGCCCAGCCATTTCGGATTCTGCGCCGTACCGTCATAAATCGAGCTTGTCTTGAACAGTTCGAACTCGCCGCGCGATGCCGCCTGGCGTGTTTTCGACAAGATCCGCTCGACGGCGTTGGCGTCCATGGGGTGGAAGGTGCGCGCGGCTTCGAAAGCCTGGTCCAGAATCTCCATGCTATCGATGCCGGTGATCACGACCGAAGTGTCCAGATTCATCGCATAGTGCAGGCACTCGATGGGCGTTACTGTGTGTGATCGCAGAATCTGCCCGTTCGCCATCGGCTTCATTCCCAGCACCGCCGTGTTCAGCTTCACCAGCTCAGGAACCACCATGTTCGCGAAGCTGCGGTAATGCGCGTCCATCACGTTCAGCGGCATCTGCGCCGCATCGAACACGAATCCGTTTTCGTTCGCGACCTCCAGCATGTACAAGTGAATACGCGGATCTTTATGGCCGGTGAAGCCGATGTATTTGATCTTGCCCTGCTGCCGCGCCTCGATCATGGCCGCGTGCGCGCCGTCTTCGGCGAAGATGCGGTTGGCGTCCTCGAAACGAAGGATCTCGTGGTGCTGCACCAGATCGATGTAGTCGACCTGCAGCCGCTTGAGGGACTCCTCGAGCTGCTTCATCGCTTCTTTTTTGGTGCGGCCGTCGATCTTGGTCATCAGGAAAATGCGGTCGCGATAGCCGTCTTTCAGCATGCGGCCCATGCGCTTTTCGCTTTCGCCGTCGTTGTAGTCCCAGCAATTGTCGAAGAAATTGATGCCGCGGTCGGCGGCGCTGCGCATGATTCGATCCGCCAGTTTGGCGTCGACCTGCTTCAGCGCCAGATGCCAGCCGCCGAGGCCGATCATCGAAACACGTTCGCCCGTTCGCCCCAGAGTGCGCCGGGGCATCTCACTGTGATCCATTTGGACCCTCCCGTTTACCGGAATAGCATGGGCGCGAAGTTGCCGAGATAATCGCGCCAGTTTCGCCACACGTGGCCTTCCTCGGAAGCGGCGAACTGATGTTTGATTCCGGCCTTCGTCAGTTGCACATCCATATTCTGGTTCGCCGCGTAGAGAAAGTCGTCGCGGCCCACGGTGATGTAGAAGACCTTCAGCTTCTTGTTCGCCGCCGCCGGATTCTCGAAAGCTTCTTTATATTGTTCCAGCGGATTCTGGCCGACGGCGGCGCTGAACGCCCCCAGGTAATGGAAGGTATCGAGGTGCGAAAGGCCGATCTGATAGGTCTGGCCGCCTCCCATGGAAAGTCCGGCGAGCGCGCGATCGTCCGCTTTGGCCGAAACATGGTAGGTCTTCTCGACCAGCGGAATCACATCGTTCAACAGATCGTTCTGGAAGGCTTCGCGATCGGTGGGCTGCTGCATGGAAGCGCCGCCGAGCGTTCTGGCTTCGAGCGCGCGGCCATACGGCATCGCGATCAGCATGGGTTTGGCTTTGCCCTGCGCGATCAGGTTATCCAGAATCAGGTTGGCGCGCCCGATGGTGGTCCAGCCGTTTTCCATATCGCCCGAGCCGTGCAGCAGATACAGAACCGGGTATTTGGTCCGGCTTCCCTCGTAGCCCGGGGGCGTGTAGACCCAGACGCTGCGCGGCGCATTTATTGTTTTCGATTCGTACCAGTTGATGTGAACCGAGCCGTGCGGCACGTTCGTCATGTCGTAGAGAGCCGGCGAATCGGCCGCTACCTCAAACATGGATTCGGCGGACCGCTCGCCCGCTTTCATCATCGGGTTGGTGGGATCGATATCCCGCACGCCGTCGATCATGAACGTGTAGCTGTAGATGGCGGGGTGCAGGGGCCCGATGGTGACGGTCCAGACGCCGTCGGCGCCTTTGGTCATCTGCGCGGGCGTGACCGCCTGTTTCAGGAAATCGCCGTTCAACTTGACATCGGTCGCCTCGGGCGCTTTGAGTTCGAAGGCGACGGTCTTATCGGCG
>DASZLP010000044.1:0-29083 GCA_035552355.1 Bryobacteraceae bacterium
CGGACTGATCGAGAACCTGCGCATGATCAAGGATGCCGCCGAGATCGAGAAGATCCGCGCGTCGGTGATTTGCAATTCGCGAGCGCTCGAAGCCGCGCTGAAACGATTCCGGATTGGCATGAAGGAAGCCGAGCTCGCCGCCGAAATCGATTACCAGAGCCGCAAACTAGGGGCCGAGGCGCCGTCGTTCGACACCATCGTTGCGGCGGGCGAGCGCGCCGCCCTGCCGCACGCGCATCCGGGACCGGCGCCCATTTCGCCCGGCATTCTGCTGATCGATATGGGCGCATTCCTCGATGGATATGCGAGCGACATGACCCGCATGGGGCACGTTGGAACGCCGACGCCGAAATACAAGCGCGTGTATCGAGCCGTGCTCGAAGCGCAGCTTGCCGCCATCGACGCGGTCAAGCCGGGGGCGACCACCGCCGCTGTCGATCGCGCGGCGCGGAACACTCTGAAGCGCCACAACCTGGAGCGCGAATTTGTCCACTCCACCGGACACGGGCTCGGGCTTGAAATCCACGAGCTGCCGCGAATCGGCCGCAAGGACAAGACCGTCCTCGAAGCCGGCATGGCGATCACGATCGAGCCGGGAGTTTATATCGAAGGCTGGGGCGGCATTCGCATCGAGGACACCGTGCTCGTCACGTCTGGCGGCTGCGAAATCCTGACGCCCACCACGAAAGAACTGCGGGAAATATAAGAGCGGTGTGTTACTGCCCGCTGACGATCTCCTCCGGCAGTATCCCCATCCGCACGTAGATCGGCCTCACCACCTGCCGGATCGCGGGCAACCGCCATCGGAACCACAGACTGCCGATGAGGCAGACCACGCCGTTGATCATCACGGTGCGGGGCGCGCCCAGCTTCGCCGCCAGATTGCCGGCCAGCAGACTGCCGAACGGCGCCATGCCGAGAAACGCCATCGAGTAAAAAGACATGACGCGTCCGCGCTTCTCGTCGTCCACGATCGTCTGCAGGATCGTGTTGCTGGGCGCCATCTGCTGCATCAGACCGAAACCGAGAAACGGCAGGATTGCGAGCGAGACGAGGAGAAGCCGCGAGAAGCCGAACGCAATGAGGGCTGCGCCGCACAGCGCTGTCGCGATCGCAATTCTGCGGCCGAGCCCCACGATGGTTTTGCGCATCGTCAACGATATGGTGCCCACCAGCGCGCCCACGCCCACGGCCGACATCAGGAAGCCCAGCGTGTTCGGACCGCCGTGCATCACATCCACCGCGAAGACCGGCATCAGGACCGAATAGCTCATCCCGAACATGCTCACCAGCCCGAGGTTGATCAGGATAGACCGGATCGGCAGCGATCCGCGAACGTATTGCCAGCCCTCGCGAAGCTCATGGCCGATCTCGCGCTGCGCACGCCGCGCCTGCGGAACCGCGATCTTCATCGACAGCAGCGAAATAATCACCGCGATGTAGCTGAGCCCGTCGGCGAGGAAACAGTAACCTTCGCCCACCGCCGCGATCAGCACGCCCGCAATGGCCGGACCCACCAGCCCCGCCGCATTCACCATCGAGCCGTTAAGCGCGATGGCATTGCCGAGGTCCTCGCGCCGGTCGACCATTTGCACGACGAACGACTGCCGGGCCGGCATGTCGAACGCGTTGACCAGGCCCTGCATCAGCGCCAGGCAGATGATCTCCCAGATCTTCGCCGTGCCCGTGAGCGCCAGTGCCGCCAGCGCGAGCGACTGGATCATCGAGAGCGACTGCGTCCAGACCAGAGTGCGGTGACGGTCCCAGCGATCGACCCAGACGCCGGCGATCGGGCCGAGCAGAAAAGTCGGAATCATGCTCGCGAAGCTGACTACGCCCAGCAGGACCGCCGACGAAGTGAGCCGGTAGACCAGCCAACTCATCGCCACGCGGGTCATTTGCGTGCCGACCAGCGAAATGATCTGGCCGCTGAAAAACAGCCGGTAGTTGCGCGAACGCAGCGCGCGGACCGCCAGTGCCAGGCTCGCCATTGCTGTGAACTTATTTGCGGATAGTGGGCAGGATCACCACGAGGCCATTATCCACGCCGAGCACCGGCGAAAAGTCCTGCTGCCGCTGCAGCCATCTTTGTGGACGCAATACGCGCAGCACGGCGATCTCGTCGCAGCACTCGAACTTCGGACAGCGCAGGCAATCCTTCCAGGCCTTCAAAGGCAATTCGCCCCGCTCGACTTCCTGGAAGCCGACTTTGGCGAAGAACCCGGGCACGTAGGTGAACGCGAAGACCGCGTCCAGACTGTAGAGCTTGGCTTCATGCACCAGCGAGTCCACAAGCAGGCGCCCGATGCCGTGCGTTTTGTGGCTATCGGCGACGGCGAGCGACCGCACTTCACCCATGGTCGGAGAATAGAAATGGAGAGCCCCGCATCCGACGAGCTGATTGCCCGCATACGCCACCATGAAATCGCGCATATTTTCCGACATCTCGAACTCGGTGCGGGCCAGCATGATGCCTTTGGCCGCGTAACCGTTGATGAGATCGAGCAGCGGCGGAATATCCTGCATCCCGGCTTTGCGCACTTCGATGCCGCGGCTGGATGCCGTCTGATTTTCAACCGTCTCTGATGTCAATGCACTAATCATGAGTACTGCACACTTACGTGGTGAGGGCCGCCATGATTGGAAAGAGGGGATCGTGATGCGGACCAACTATCCGCGTGCCCGTCTCCTCCCCCGCGAACACCCGCTTCACGATATCGGCATCGGAGCCCTTCACGATGCTGACTTCCCGCACGCCGCCTGCCACGGCATCCATCGCCGCATTCAGTTTAGCCTGCATCCCGCCCGAAGCCACGCCCGTCTCGATCAGGTTCCGGCAGTCCTCCACTGTGAGCGTCGGGATGATCGTCTTCGTTGCGTCGAACACGCCCGGCACGTCGGTCAGAAACACAAGTCGGTCCACGCCCCAACTCGACGCCACGGCAACCGCCATGGAATCGCCGTTGACGTTGAAGATTTCGCCATTCGCGCCACCGGCCACGCACGCCACGACCGGCAGAAATCCGCCATCAGTCAGGACTTCAAGCACAGCGGGATCGGAGGACACCACGCGGCCCACGAATCCCAGCTCCGCATCGAGCTGTTCCGCGGTGGCCAATCCCGCGTCGATTCCGGTCAAGCCGGCCGCCTTCGCGCCGGCTGCGCACAATGCCGCGGTGAGTTGTGTATTGACCGTGCCCGCGAGCACTTTCAGGACCGCATCGATTGTCTCCTCGTTCGTCACGCGCAGTCCGCGCACGAACCGGCTCTCGATGCCGCGTTCCGCGAGAAAGCGCGTCATCTGTTTGCCGCCGCCATGGACGACGGTCACCGTCACACCGGACTCCGCCACAGCCGCGATCTGCCGCGCAATGTTGTCGCGCGACGCCGGATCGTCCAGCAGACTTCCGCCGACCTTGATCAGCGCCTTCATGCTTTGATCAAACAAGCAGCCCCGCGGTTTCATCGAAGCCCAGCACGAGGTTCAGATTCTGGATCGCCTGGCCCGCCGCGCCCTTCACAAGATTGTCGATGGCGCTGACAATCACACAGCGCCCGCTCGCGGGGTCGGACACCACGCCGATATCGCAAAAATTCGTACGCGCGACGGCACGCAGATCGGGCACGTGCCCGGGCTCATACAAGCGGATGAACGGCTCGTTCGCGTAGTGTTTCTGATAGAGCTCGACGATCGTCTCGCCACGCATCGGCTCGGCGAGGCGGAAGTAGATGGTTTCGAGGATGCCGCGGTCGATGGGAATCAACTGCGCGGTGAAGCTGAATTCTTCTTCGGCCAGTCCGCTGGTCAGCAGCACTTCGGGAACGTGCCTGTGCTTCAGGATCGAATACGCCGAAAAATTCTCCGTGGCTTCACAGAAGCTGGTCTTGAGCGAGGGCTTGCGGCCCGCGCCGCTGACACCGCTCTTGGCATCGCAGACGATGCCGGCCGCGCGGTCGATGATTTTCTCCTCGAGCAGCGGACGCAGGGCGAGATTCGCCGCCGTCGGATAGCAACCCGGATTCGAAATCAGCTTCGCCGAGCGGATGCGTTCGCGGCAAAACTCGGGCAGTCCGTAAGCCGCCTGTGCGAACAACTCGGGCGCGGTGTGGTCTTCCTTATACCACTGCTTGTAGCGCTCGGGCGTGCGCAGCCGGAAGGCTCCGCTCAGGTCGATGACAACGGCGCCGGTGCTGAGGAATTTGGGGGCGAGGTCCATCGAGACCTCGGGAGGCGTGGCGAGGAGGACGGCCTTGAGCCCTTCGGCGGCCACTGCTTCGGCGGATGCATGTGCACGTCGAACGGGCGCTTTTTTCAGAAGGCGCGCGCCATCGCCGATGTCCGCCCTGTGTTCAAGGAGGACCGGCTCGCAGTGAGGGTGAGACGAGAGGATGCGGACGGCTTCCGCGCCGCTGTAGCCTCTGAAGCCGACGATTCCGACAGGGATGGGCATTGATTAATTATTCAGCCGTATGTATAAATATACCATTCAGGTAACTGGCGGATTGCCTGTTCACGCTCGCTGAGATCCTGGCCCAAACTGTGAATTGAAATCGGCACCAAATCGCCGTTCCTGACTAATTCCGCGATCTGCCTTTCCGTCAACCGCAACCTAATAACGCGCGGGCCCCCCTTGAACTGCTTCTCCTCATCGGCGTCGATGTTAGCCCGATCGCTCTTCGCGAAAAGCGTATGCAAAGACCGCTTGCTTGCCGGCATCGAAAGAGATGATCGCGGTAGCCGCCCGAATTTGCAGCGCACATCAGCCGCGGCCTGTGCGCTCGGAGGCGAACGCGGAATCGTATCGTAATATAATTGAAGATTCCGCAAACGGCAATCTGTGATCCCCCAATACCGAGGGGCCGTTTCTCCCACGCGTCGCTTCGTGGTGAGGGGAAATTCGGCCCGGAGAATTCCGATGGAGTCCTGCTCACCCCGCACTCGTGGCCGATGCAGACACCTTCAGAATCGCTTCCGGGGATCATTCCGGTCGAAGATAGCAAATACACAGGAGTTTACATGGAAGCCGCTGTCGTTACTTCAACTCAAGCCACTTCAACTCAAGCCACTTCAACTCAAGCCAACGCAACTCAAACCCAGGCCCCCGCTGCGACGGAAATTTCCGCCGGCCAGATCGTCGCCAAAATGCTGAAGCAGGAAGGCATCAGGCATATCTTCACCATCTCCGGCGGCCACATCGTCGACATCTATAACGGATGCATCGACGAAGGGATCGAGATCGTCGATGTGCGCCACGAACAAGTGGCGGCGCACGCAGCCGATGCCTACGCGCGCATTACCGGGCTGGGATGCGCGGTGGTGACGGCTGGCCCCGGCACGACCGACGCGGTGACCGGCATGGCGAACGCGTATCGCGCCGAGAGCCCGATGCTTCTGATCGGCGGCAATTCCGCGCTCAGGCAATACCGCATGGGCGGACTGCAGGAACTGCGGCACACCGAAATGATGACGCCCATCAGCAAATTCGCCTCGCTCGTGATGACTACTGACCGCGTGGCGGAAATGATGGGCATCGCGTTTCGCGAGATGTACAACGGCGCGCCAGGGCCTGGCTTCCTCGAAATCCCGCACGACATTATGGATGGAAAAGTCGATGCGTCCAAAGTGCGCTACCCGAAGAACTATCGCGTGCGCGGCACGGACGGCGGCCCGGCTGAATTTGTCGGCGATCCAAAGATCGTAGAGCAGGTCGCCGAGTTGCTCGCCAAAGCCGAGCGTCCCGTGGCGCTCTTCGGCACACAGGCGCGGACCTGCCGGGCGCATGACGCCATCGACCGGTTTGCGCGCCATTTCAACATGCCGATTTATGTCAATGGCTCGGCACGCGGCACGCTGCCGCGCGATCATCCGTACGGCTTCATGCCCTCGCGCAAGACCGCGTTCGACAATGCCGACGTCATCCTGCTGGCCGGCACCCCGCTCGATTTTCGGATGGGCTACGGACGGCGCCTGAATCCGAAGGCAAAGATCGTAATCCTCGACATGGATTACAAGAATGTCGGCAACAACCGCGACTTCGACTTCGGGTTGGTGGGCAACTTGCGCACCGTGGTCAACGCGATGTGCGAGGCGTCCCCCGGCGATACAACGGGCAAGCACGATCCGTTCCTCAGGATGCTGCGCGAAGACGAGGCAAAGAGCAAAGGTAAGAACGACAAGATCATCGCAGCCAACGAGACGCCAATTCATCCCGTCCGCCTCTGCCACGAGATCAACGAATTTCTTCTGGAGGATACGGTTTACATCGGAGACGGCGGCGACATCGTCACGTTCTCGGGCTCCATCGTCCGGCCGCACAAACCGGGCGGATGGATGGACCCGGGCCCGCTCGGCACGCTGGGTGTCGGAACCGGCTTTGCCATGGCATCGAAGCTCGCACAGCCGCAGCGCGACGTAGTGACTCTGTTCGGCGATTGTTCGTTTACGCTGACCGGCTTCGATTTCATCACCATGGTGCATCGGAAGCTGCCGTTTGTGGGCGTGATCGGCAACAACTCGTCATGGAACCAGATCCGGTTCGGGCAGGAACGCAAGTATCCCGGCCGCGGCGACATTGGCAATGTTGTGGGCGACGTGCGCTTCGACCGGCTGGCGGAGGCGATGGGCGGCTTCGGCGTACGGGTCACGAAGCCCGAGGACATCCGGCCCGCGCTCGAAAAGGCGCGCGACTCGGGAATGCCGGCGCTGGTGGACGTCGTGATCAACCGCGATGTGTATTCGTCGGGCACTTCGAACCAGACCATGTACAAGTAGCCGCCGATTTTTCTTCAAGGAGACAGACAGATAGATGGAAGCGTTAAAGGGAATCCGCATCCTCGACATGACGCACGTGCAGGCGGGGCCAACGTGCTCGCAACTCCTCGCCTGGATGGGCGCCGACGTCATCAAGCTGGAATCGCCGGCGGGAGACGCGACGCGCGGCCAGCTGCGGGACGTGCCGAATGCGGACAGCCTGTACTTCACGATGTTGAATTGCAACAAGCGCTCGATCACCATCAATATGAAATCGCCGGAAGGCAAGGCGGTGTTCGTCGACCTGCTGAAAAAAAGCGACATCCTGATGGAGAATTTCGGCCCTGGGGTGCTCGACCGGTTCGGCTTCAGTTGGGAGAAAGTCCACGAAATCAACCCGCGCGTAGTGATGGGCTCGATCAAGGGTTTTGGCTCGTCCGGCCCTTACGCCGAATTCAAAGCTTATGAAAACGTGGCGCAGGCAATGGGCGGGGCGATGAGCACCACAGGAGTACCCGAAGGTCCGCCGTTTGTCACGGGAGCGCAGATTGGCGATTCGGGCACCGGCCTGCACCTCGCGATCGGACTGCTCGCCGCGCTCGAGCAGCGTCATCGAACCGGCGCGGGGCAGTACGTGGAAGTTGCCATGATGGACGGCGTGATGAATCTTTGCCGCGTCAAATTCCGGGACCACCAGCGCCTGTCGCATGGGACTTTGTCGGAGTATTCCGTACCGACTGAGGAGTTGACCGAAACGCCGCGGGCAGGCAACGATTCCGGCGGCGGACAACTCGGCAACGCCGTCAAGTGCAAGCCCGGCGGACCCAACGACTATCTTTATGTGGTGGTGCAGGAAGCAGTGTGGGAGGGGCTCGCCAAAAGGATTGGTCCCGCGGTGGGTCATCCGGAGCTCGCGACCGACCCGCGTTACGTAAAGATAGCCGACCGCCGCAAGAACCAGAATGACGTGTGGCGGCTGCTCGATCAGTTCGGATCGAATTACACCAAACGCGAGCTGATGGAAATTCTGAATGAGCTCGACGTGCCGTGCGGCCCGATCATGTCGACCGCGGATCTGGCGGACGATGTCCATGTGCGCGGCCGCGAAATGTATGTCGAACTCGACCATCCGCAGCGCGGCAAGTGGTTCAATGTGGGGATGCCGATCAAGCTTTCGGCTTCGCCGGCGAAAATCGAGCGATCGCCCACGCTCGGTGAGCACACCGGCGAGATATTAAAAGAGGTCCTTGGCTGGAGCGAGGCTGATATCGACGCTCGCAGACAGGCAGGAGCTTTTTCGGCGCCACCGAAGAAATAAGCCTGGGCGAAAATGCGAATCGCAATCGTGGGACAGCAGGATTTTGGCAAAGCAGTGATGGAAGCGTTTCTCGGCCGCGGCGACGAGATCGCGGCTGTTTTCTGTGCGCCGGAAGCGGAAGGCACCCGCCCCGACGCGTTGCGGATTGCGGCACAGGAGAAAGGCCTGACCGTCCAACAGTTCAAATCGCTGCGGGACCCCGAGGCCGCGCGAGCCATGCAGGCTGCCCGCGCCGATATCGGCATCATGGCGTTCGTGTTGCAGTTCGCGCCCCAGGAATTCGTGACCATTCCGAAACATGGAACAATCCAGTATCATCCGTCGCTGCTGCCGAAATACCGGGGCCCGAGTTCCATCAACTGGCCGATCATCAAGGGGGATACGGAGACCGGGCTGACCATATTCCGCCCCTCGGACGGGCTCGACGAAGGCGCCGTGATTCTGCGGAAGAGAACGTCGATCAGCCCCGACGACACGCTGGGCACCGTCTATTTCGATCGCCTGTTTCCGCTCGGCGTGCAGGCCATGGTTGAGGCCGCGGACCTCGTGCTGGCCGGTAACCATACGGAGACGGTACAGGATGAGTCGCAGGCAAGTTACGAGGGCTGGTGCCGCGCGGCGGAGGCCAGAATCGAATGGGCGCGGCCCATCGATCAGATCTATAACCTGATCAGAGGATGCAACCCGGCGCCGGGAGCATGGACGACGCTCGACGTCAGGAAACTACAGATTTTCGACGCCCGAAAGACCCTCTTCCACCGGTTTGGAGATGTACCGGGGAAGATCGGCGAAGTGACCGATATTTCACCTCAAAGCTTCAGGATCACTGGACAAGGCGGGTCGATCGAAGTGCTTAAGGCGAGGATCGGGGATGGCAAAAAGGTGAGTGGGGGCGAGCTTGCGCAGGCATCGGGGATAGAGGTGGGGAGTCTTCTCGGCCGGTGAGATTTAAGACCCTGCCTTGCAGGATTTCGTAACGTCGACCCAAAGCATTCGTCTTCTCCAGGTCCGAAATGTCCTCGGAACGGTAAAAACTGCGCGACGCCGTTTATCTTCTGCCTGCAGGCAACAAATCGCTCGCCGCCGAGGTCGCGGACAACTCGCATAGGAGAACGTCAGCTTTTCCCTTTGCCGCGGGATGAACGGAGACAAGACCAGTTCATGCGCATCGAGTACGATCTCCAGAAGGCGAAACGCGGGACCGCGCGGGCTCGTCACCACCCGAACCAGAATGTTGGAATCCAGGGCGATTCTCACCCACGTCTGCCGCGGACATTCTCAATTGCTTCGCGAACGAGCGCATCGGCTTCTTCATCGCCTGAATCAGGGGCGCGTGAACCAATTTCTCGTGCATGCGAAACAATATCCCGCCGAAGAGCTTCACACTCGTCAGCCGCGGGGTGCATCGTGAAGCTTGTATGCGTTCACGCTGATAGTCTCATCGCCCGCCAGTGAGCGTCCGAGCCAGCGCTCGATGAGGAGTCGTTCATCTCCAGCCAGGGTCGCCGGCGCGGTGTATGGAGTAATCCGGCACGATATTGCCTCTGGATACTGAAGCCCATGACGAAAAGAGCCATGCACGGCGAGCAATCGCCATTCTATTCAACCGAAGCGCCTGCGCGAGGCATAGAGCCGCTCACGAAGTGCCGCAGGCCGTCTGAGTGCGATTCTTTCCAGTGCCTTGAGAGCTGTGCGGAAAATCGATCCTGGGCGCGAAGGAGCCTCAAACCAGCACAGTCGCCGTCTCTCCCGTACCCACCCAATTCGATTCCCGCGCTCCAATATATTTCTGAACCGACGCCTCGGGCATGGGCGGACTGAAGTAGAAACCCTGTAATTCATCGCAGTCCATACCGGAAAGCCGGTCGTTTTGGGCCTGCGTTTCCACCCCTTCACCGATCACCCGAAGGCCGACCCGATGCGCCATCTCGATCACCGACTCCAGCACGGCGGAGGTGTTGCCGATGTCGCGATTGGCAAAAGAATGGTCGAGCTTGATGGTATCGGCGGGAAGCGTCGCAAGGTAGCTGAGCGAGGAGTAGCCGGTGCCAAAATCGTCCAGAGAGATGCGCACCCCGGACACGCGCAGAGCATCCAACTGGCGCCGGGTCAGTTCGAGATCGCGGAGCAGAGCTCCCTCGGTCAACTCGAGCGTGAGAAGACGCGGGTCCATTGCATACTCGTCCAGGATGTCAGCCACTTCCTGGGGAAAATCCGGCCGGTCGAACTGAATTGCCGAGACATTCACCGCCACCCTGAGCGGAGGTTGCCCGGGCCGCTGCCAGGTCTTGCAAATGCGGCAGGCTTCTCTCAGCACCCAGTCCCCAATGGCAACGATGAGACCGGATTTCTCCGCCAGCGGAATACAGTCCGACGGCGGAATGGGCCCGTGCTCGGGATGCGTCCAGCGGAGTAATGCCTCAAAGCCTGTCAATTGTCCGCCCCGCGCAACCAGAGGTTGAAAATACAGTTGCAGCTCGCCGCGTTCCTGCGCCTGATACAGATCGCGGCCTATCTGCTGCAATCGATCCTCATGCCGCGCCACGTCGGAGGAGAACACGGCACACTGATTTCGGCCGCGCGATTTGGCGACGTACATCGCCCGGTCGGCGCGTTCCTGCAGTGCGGCCAAATCTGTCCCATGCTGCGGAAACAGACTGATGCCCACGCTCGCGCTCAGCAGTAGTTTGTTGCCTTCCACATGGAAGGGGGCGGAAAGCGCGCTCAATAAACGGTATCCCGCTTCGCTTGCGGCGGCTTCACTGGCGACATCTTCCATCAGAATCACGAATTCGTCACCACCTACCCTGGCCAGCGTATCTCCGGGAGCCACAGCCGTCACCAGCCGCGACGCCACGAGTTTCAGCAGTTTGTCGCCGATCGTGTGGCCGAGTGTGTCGTTCGCGTGTTTAAAGTGGTCGAGGTCGATGAATAGAACGGCCCGCCTGAGCTGCGCCTGATTTCGCGGTCTTGATTCGAAGCTCTCCTGAAGCAGCCGCCGGTTAGCGAGCCCCGTGAGAACGTCGTGGTGCGCCCCGGTATACAACCGCGCCTTGCTCGCCGCCACAGCCCACATCTCCTGAATGCTTCGCTTGATCGACAGGAACAGGAATGTATCTTCGAAAACAACCCACCACGCGTGTTCGATCCAGCGCCAGGGGCTTACTGTAACGATCCCGTATACCGATTCGGGCCACCAGATGCCCCTCACCACATGATCGAGCGCGGTTAAAGCCGATGCCGTCACCAGCACTCGCCAGTCACGGTAGAACGCCAGAAATGCAAGTGAGCCGAACACGTGAAAATGTGTTTCGATTCGGCCCCCGGTAACATCGATCAGCAGTATGGAGACGAGTATCTGGGCCACCGCGATGACGTGCCGTGTGATCTGCCGCGCAGGGCACAGAACGGCCAGCGAAATCGCCGGCAGAATAAACGCCGGACCCGCCAGAACCGCCGCCCATACATGCGGGTGCACGCCGCTGTGAGTTCCGGTCCAGACACGCGGAGATACTATCAGCGCTGCTCCAATCATGCCGAGCCATTCCGCCGCCAGGAGCCACGCGAACATTCGATCGACCAGCACCGTCAACTCACTGGCGGATTGGCGGAAGTATTCTTCCGTCCGGGCCTTCCAGGCGACTGGCGTATCCATTTCAGGTTCGATCATCGTTTTTCTCGTTCTTCGCGTTCTTCTGCGGCGGGGGGCTCACCCGCATCCGCCAGCGCGCAACCGAATACAAGGGTGCCGCGGGGCGCGGGGCGCCCGGTATCGATCGATGTCCTCAACTGATCGATGCCGAGATTGCCGCCCTCATGGCCGCGGGAGCCGGTTACTCCTCCCTTGAAAAGCAAATCTCCTCTTGCGCCGTAGAGGAGCGTATAACCGGACGTGCGGGCCCCAAACCGCCTCGCCTCACGTCCGTCGTCGTCCCAAACCGCACGCGCGCCGGGAATTTCATTCACCTTGCTCCAAAGGCTGCCCGGCCGCCATCCGGCGTTTCGCGGGCGATAGAACAGGACGGTCGTGGCGGGGCGCCCATTCTGCGAATTCCTGCCTGCGCTGAGCGTCGCGATTTCGTGGATCGTTGCCACCGTACACGAGCAATACGGATGGACAAAGACCAGCAGCGCGCCATTTCCGCCGGGACGCGTGATGACGCTCGCCGACGGCCATTGGGCAGGAACAGCGCTGACCGCGCCGGCAGTTTCGTCGAAAGCGAAGAGCGCAGCCATTCCGCCCAGCGTGCAGATGGTGGAAAGGCTGAGAATACCCGCTATCCAGATGATGTGAGTTCGGGGCGAAGACCGGTGCCAGGTGTTTTGTAAGTAACCAATTGCGCGCGAGCTCCTGGACACCACCTCAGTATGTTCGGCGGCGGCACACTACGCCAGATTCACAGAGGTTATCGCGAGGAGTTGACTCAGTTGTTATAACTTCCGATACCGGCGACGCGATCAGCCAAAGCCGAGCCGCGGGCGCAGCAAACGGCTCCGGCGTCTTAACTGATAGCTGACGGCTGATAGCTGACAGCAGACTGCTAACCGCGCAAGCGGTTCGCAGTCTAAACTGACAGCCTGGTGAATTCCATCCAGACAGCGCAGGATGACGAGGTCACTATCGAGCAGGCCCGGCGCGGCGACCGCGACGCGTTCCGCCTGCTCGTGGAGCGCCACGCCCGGGCTGTCTTCCGGCTGGCTTTTCGTATGACGGGCAACGAGATCGATGCCGAAGACATGGTGCAGGAGACGTTCCTGAAAGCCTGGAAACAAATGGCGAAATTCGACGGCCGCGCCAGTTTCGCCACGTGGCTGCACCGCATCTGCGCCAACTGTTCGCTTGACCACATCCGCGCGCGCAAGCGAAAGCAGGACGTGCCGTTCGAGGCGGCGGAGCCGGTGGCGGCGGGCGCGCCGTCTCCGGAACGGCTGGCGGAGAGCGCGCAGGTGAGCGCGATTCTGGGCGGTGCGCTCGATGAATTGAGCGGAATGGAGCGGGCAGCGTTTGTGATGCGGCACTACGAAGGGCTCGGGATCGAGGAGATTTCGGCGGCGCTCGGCGTGCAGCAGGGCGCGGCCAAGCACAGCGTGTTCCGCGCGGTGCAGAAGCTGCGGCGGGCGCTGGCGCCGGCGGTGATGGTGAGTGGCAAATGAAGCATTTGACCGAAGAAGATTTGATCCTGTTTTATTACAACGAGCCCGGGCTCGCCGTGGAATCGCGAAGGCACGCGGCGGATTGCGCTGAGTGCCAGGCGGCCGTGGAGTCGCTGCGGCGCACGCTGGATTTGTGCAACGAGTGGACGGTTCCCGAGCCGGATGCCGAATTCGAGAGGAGCACATGGGCGGGCCTGGCTCCGGCGATCACGTCGGAACCGCGGCGGCGCTGGTTCGTGCCACCGATGTGGGTGGCGGCCGCGGCCGCGGTGGTCCTGATGGCCGGCGCGTTTGCGCTCGGAAGAATGTCGAAGAGCGGACATCCGCGGACGCCTGAGATGGCCGGCCTTTCTAATCAGGCGCGCGAACGCATCCTCGAAATTTCTCTGGCGGATCATCTGGATCGCGCGGGCATGCTGCTGACCGAGATTTCGAACAGCGACGACAGCAACGCCACGCGCGACTTCGCACTGGATCGCGGGCGGGCGCACGATCTCGTCGAAGAAGGCCGCCTGCTGCGCCAGACGCTCGCCCTGCGCGGCGGCGGCGCGACAGTGGGATTTCTTGACGACGTGGAGCGCGTCCTTCTTGAAGTTGCCAACGCGCCGGATGCGGTGAGCTCGCGGGAGATCGAACAGGTGCGGGAGCGAATCGGCGCGGGCTCGCTGCTGTTCAAGGTAAGAATCATCGAAGCGAATTTGCGGACACAAGGACAAAAGTTATGAATGGATGGATTCTCGTTGCAATGGCCGCGGCGGCGGCGCCAGGCTTCGCGCAGGTTGCCGGTCAGGCCACGCCGGTCACGCCCGTGACGCCGGTTACACCTCTCACGCCCCTTACTCCCTTTTCCTATGCGTTACCCGATGTGAGCGGGGAACTCGAGAAAGCGCAGAAGGATCTGGAGAAGATGCAGAAGGATCTATCGAAGTTCCAGGACAAATCGGCCTTCAAGTTCGATATCGCCGGGACAGTCTCCAACGCCTTCGCGGGCGCATACACCGGCCTTTCGATGTTCCAGGGAAAGCTCGCGACCGGGCGCCTCGATGGGGAATACGACAACGGCACGCGCGCGCTCGACGATCGCCGCTATGACGATGCGATCCGTCGCTTCGATGCCGTGATCAACGGCAAGTCGCCGCGGGCCGATGGCGCGCTCTATTGGAAGGCTTACGCGCTGAACCGCGTCGGACGCAGGGACGACGCACTGGCCGCGATTGCGGCGCTGCGGCGCGACTATCCTGCCAGCCATTGGCTGAACGACGCGCAGGCGCTCGAAGCGGAAGTGAAACAGAGCTCCGGCCAGGCCGTTTCGCCGGCGCAGGAGACCAATGAAGACCTGAAGCTGATGGCGATCAACAGCCTGATGGGCGCCGATCCGGAGCAGGCGATTCCGCTGCTCGAAGGAATCCTGAAGGGCAACAGCTCGCCAAAGGTGAAGGACCGCGCGCTGTTCGTGCTTACGCAAAACCGCTCGGCGCGCGCCCAGCAGATCCTGTCGGATTACGCAAAAGGCGCGGGTAATCCGGACCTGCAGATGCGCGCCATCCGTTATATCGGCATGTCCGGCGCGCCCGATGCCGCCCAGAAGCTCGCTTCCTATTACGCAGCGTCGAACGACGTGGCGGTGAAGAGGCAGATCATTCAGTCGTTGATGATCTCGCAGGACAAGAGCGTGGTCTTCAATCTGGCGAAGACGGAAAAAGATGATTCCCTGCGCCGCCTTGCCATCCAGCAGCTCGGCGTCATGCAGGCCACCGATCAGCTCAGCCAACTCTATGCGGGCGAGACCTCGGCAGATAACAAGATTCAGATTGTCCGCAGCCTGTTCATCGCGGGCGCTTCTGACAAGCTGCTCGACCTGATTAAGAACGAGAAAGATCCGAAGGTGCGCGACGAAGCGATCCGGAACTATGCGCGGACGCGGTCGACCACGTCGGAAACGCTGGCCGGCTTCTACACGTCAGCCAGTGATGCGAACGCGAAGAGGTCGGTCGTGAACGGGCTGTTCGAGCGAGGCGATGCGAAGACGTTGGTCGAGCTGGCGCGTAAGGAGTCCGATCCATCGGTTAAGAAGTACATCGTGGAGCGGCTGGGGATGATGATGCGCAGCGGCAACAAAGAGGCCAGCGACTTCATGATCGAGTTACTGAAATGAAAATAGTCGTTACAGCCATTGCCTGCGCGGCCTGTTTATCGGCACAGCAACAGCCGCAGGTGGAAAACGCGGGACTCGAATCGCGCATTTTCGCAGGTTCGCTGCCCGCGGAGCTGGCGGGGTTCGGAGCCGGTCCGTTCTGGGCGGCGTGGCAGGAGCCGATTACTCCAGGGCGGCGCGGCGATATGTGCTTCGGAAACGATAACGGGCATGCCAGTAATGCGCCTGTGCGGCTGGAAGGTCCCGCGGCAGTAGTGGTTCTGGTGCGAATCGAGAATGCGCAGGTGGATCAGCTTCGCTCGGCGTCGCCCGATTGCCGCTTCGACGGTGGCGGCCTGCCGTTTCACTGGATCACCGGCGTGCCGGCCGAAGCTAGCCTCGCGTGGCTGAAGACACAGGTAACAGGAAAGCACTCCGACGGGGCGATACTCGCGATCGGTTTACATGCGGGAGCGGCGGCGGACCGCGTGCTCGACGAGTTGACCGATCCGGCAGAGCCCGAGCGCGTGCGCGAGCGGGCCGCATTCTGGCTGGGTTCGACGCGCGGCGCGCAGGGCGTCGACAAGCTGAAACGCATGCTGGCGAGCGACAGGAGCGAGAGCGTGCGCGAGCAGGTGATCTTCGCGTTATCGCAGAGCCGGGAGCCGGCCGGAATCGCGGCCGTAGTCGACGCGGCGAAGAACGACAAAGACCCGCGAGTGCGCAGCCGCGCGTTGTTCTGGGTTGCCCAAAGGGCGGCGAGCAGGCAGGCGCAGGACACCATCAGCGGCGCAATTGTCAACGATCCGGACCGGACGGTGAAAGAACAGGCGGTGTTCGCGCTGAAGCAATTGCCGGAGGATCAGGGCGTGCCGCTGCTGATCGATGTGGCGAAGAACAATGCCGATCCGGCGGTGCGAAAGAAAGCGATCTTCTGGCTGGGGCAGTCGAAAGATCCCCGCGCCTTTGATTTCCTCGCCCAGTTGCTGCGATAAACGCTCGTGGCGCCCGGTCATCCCCTGCAGGGGTGCCGGCTGGGCATTCGTGCCGGCGCTTGTTCTCCTCAATGCCGGCAGGATTTACCAGGGGGAGATCAGCCCGCCACCCGTATCGAAGGGGGTTGCGCCGGGCGGTCCCACGATCTGCAACTTCGGATTGGTGGCGATCTCTCCTGCGAGATTTTCGCTTAGGGCGACCGATTCAAGTTCCAGCGTGTTGCGAATCCACCCGACCGTCACGTCGCGTGGATCGAACTTGCCCACCGTCGCATAAAGCAAATCCAGACATTCGCGATCTGACGAAAAGTGGAGCGGCGTCCGCACGGCCGCGAGTGACCCGGAGGTGCGCGCATTGACGCGTCCGGCGTTCACGTCGAGCCGGCCAAGCACGCGATCGTGGATCACGTCCGCCAGCCCTGTCCCGACGCCGTTGCCGTAGCTCAGCCCGGAAAGGCCGCGGACGTAGATACGCTCGACGCGCGCCGTATCGGCGTAAGGATTGTACTGGCCATGGACGCCACGGTTGACGATCTTGAGGTCCATGCCGGTGCCGCTGATGTTCTTGCCTATTTCGTCGACGATGAGGATATCGAGAGCGCCAACGGGGAGCCCCGCCTTCCAGGATTTGGCGAGCTTCAGCAGCTCGATCTCGCGGTCGATCAGGCCTGCCGCGGGAAGCGCAGTCACCTGCGCGGTGTCGTGATAAGCATCCTCGAGAATGGCGAGGCCGCCGAGAATTTTTCCCGTGGCGATCAGGTATGCCGCGACCGATCGGATCACCGGCGTCATGCCGAGTCGCCGCGCATGCCCGTGGCAGGTTCGCGCGCCTTCCATTTTTCCCACGCCGAGCGCCAGCATCTTGGCGACACCGCTTTCGATCTCGCCTTCGAAGCTGGTGTGCCACTTCACGCGGTTGATGAGGAAGATGCCGTCGCTCTCCCAGGCATCTTTTCCCGCGAAGGTCTCGATGCCTTCAGGCGTGGCGCCCGGCGAGACCGCCTCGAAGCGGCTGACGACCGGACATCCCATCGCCGCCTCGTCGATCCCATAGTGTGCGAGCACGTTCGCCTGCCCCTCCGCGCTGGCCGCGCCGTGACTTCCCATCGCCGGGAAAAGGAACGGCTGCGCGCCGGATGCCTTAAAGTAGTCGACCACCGCGCGCACGATCGTCGCGAGGTTCGAGATGCCGCGGCTGCCGACCCCAATCGCGACGCGGGATCCGGGTTTTGCCGTTCCACTCGCGGCGAGTTCACGCTGAACCGCGCCGGGGATATCATTCAGCCGCCGATGCGGGAAATTCTGACGGACCGGGATGAACCGTATCACCACACGACCATGGTTTGTTCAAACAACTCCGCGAGCTCCTCCGCGCCCGCCGCTCGCGGCGATAACTTCGTCACGCGATGCTGCGGCAACGTTCCTTCGACGAGCGCGGGAATGTCCGCGGAGTCGTAGCCCATCGCCCGCAGGCCATTGGGAACCCGCAATTCCTGCATCAAACCAGCGATGCAGTCGGAGAGGATCTTCCCTGCATCCTCATTCTTCGCGCGCTCGACGTTTGCGCCCAATACCTCCGCCGCCTTCAAATGCCGCTCTGGCGAGGATGACGCGGTAAATCGGAACACGGCAGGCGCATTCACGATCACCGACACGCCGTGCGGGATCAGCGGGTGATCCACCGCATCATACCCGCTTGCGCGGAAGCTTTTCACGAGGCCCGCCACTGGGTACGACATGCCGTGCGGCAGATGCACGCCCGCGTTCCCGAAGCCGATCCCCGCATATGACGCCGCGAGCATCATCGAGGCACGCGCTTCGTCGTCCGACGGATCGGCTACCGCGCGGCGCAGAAACTTCGCCGTAAGCCGCAGCGCCTCCATGCTCCACAGATCGCTGATCGGATTCGAGCCCTGATACGCCGGCCGCAGAATCGGCCGCTCCGGGCGCGGACGGTTCCCAAACGGCAGCGCCGTCCACGATTCGACGGCATGGCAAAGGACGTCGAGTCCCGACGCCGCGGCAACGGCGGACGGCAGCGTGCGCGTGTTCTCCGGGTCGACAATCCCCACCGTCGGTTTCAGCCGGCGGTGCGCGATACCGGTCTTGGCGCGCAGCGGTTTGTAATCGAAAATGGAAACGCCGGTCGTCTCGCTTCCGGTGCCCGCTGTCGTCGGGATGGCGATCAGGGTTTTAAGGGGTCCCGGCGCCGGCTTGCCCTTGCCGATGGGCGGATTCACGTAATCGAGGAAATCCGCCGGCCAGCAACTATACAGGTTGGCCGCCTTCGCGGTGTCGATCGTGGACCCGCCGCCGATCGCGATAAACGCGTCATAGTCGCCCGCGGACGCGAACCGGATCGCCTCCTGCAGCGAATCGTCGCTCGGCTCGACGCGCACGCGGTCGAAGACCGAATACCTGACCCTATTGCTCTCGAGCGATTCGAGCGCCGTCGTTACCGGCGGCAGATTGCGCAGATGCGGATCGGTGAAGACCAGAGCATGCCGCGCGCCGATGTCGACCATATCGGCGCCCACTTCGCGCGTCGCGCCAAAGCCGAACCGGATGGCCGACGCAGCCATTTCAAACGCGTATTCGTGCTGCATGTTGTCGTGAATCAGACTATCGCATCACGCCAGTTGCTGTAGCGCGGGCGCTCTCGGCCGCCGCGCTCGGGCGATTGTGCCGCGCCTGGCGGTTTTTCGACCCGCGCATCCGGATAAACGTTCGTCGTCTCTTGCGCCAGACCTCGCGCGATTGCGGGCGTAGAATTGTGCCATGAAACGCATCGCCTCGCGCGTCATCGCATTTGCGTTTGCCCTGACCGCGGCAGCGGCGACGACTGGCGCGCCCGCAACAGGCCGCGAGATCGCTGCGAAGCTCAGTTCAGATCTGCTCGGGCTGAATTCGGTGCTGGTCGGCGAGGAGCCTTTACAGGACGACGTGTACTCTCGCGAGGAACTGCAATCACTCGTCACGTATTCCCAAAACAAAGTCATTCAGGCATACCAAAGGGACATCCGCTCGTTTGAGTCCCGCCGTCTCCGGGCTGCCGAAGGACTCGACAATGGCCCATTTGCCTTCAGGACGTTTGCGAGCCCCGACCAGGCTTATAAACTCACCCGCGCGCTCGCCGGCAAAGACCTGTCGGAGAGCAATCTGATGCCGCTGGCGGAGGCGATCGCCGGAATGATTGATAGCGCGATCGACTGCAGAAATTCGGAATCGCCGGTTCAGGATTCCGCTCGGCTTCGGGATGCAGCACAACATGCGTATGACACCCTGAAGAACCTCCGCGTAAGCAATCACGATACGCGCGTGGTGATCGATGCGCTTCTTCGCGGCGCGCAGGCGCTGGCTTCACGATCGGCGCGCACAACTACGATCTTCAAATAGGCGCGTCGGATTTTGGCAAAGGTTGGCGTCCCCAGGGGGATTCGAACCCCCGTTACCGCCGTGAAAGGGCGATGTCCTGGGCCTCTAGACGATGGGGACCAAAGGCAGGCGTAACCTCCAATCTACCATCCCGCCCGCCGCGATTCCCGGTCACGCTTTTCTCATGCAGGAACTCAGCGGTCAGCCGACCGATGACACGCGGCTTTCGCCGCGCGCACAGGATTCGGAACAGCTATCCGACGAATTTGACCGTCGTCGTGTCCGTCCCCGCAGTCGTCGCCGTCAGAATCTTTCCACCGGCCGTCTCGATGTTGAGGATTTCCCCGGCCGCGGGTGCAATCAACGCTGAACTGCGGGTGCTGACGCGCGGGAATGCACGATCCCGGTTAGATACTCAGGTTGTTGAACTCGCCGTTGCTGTCGCCAAGTTTTTCCGCCGGCACGCCGAGTTTGTCCAGCAGCGTCAACTGCAGATTCGTCAGCGGCGTGTGCTCCGGATAGACCAGATGCCGCCCACCCTTCAGCGTTCCCGAGCCGCCGCCCACAAGGAAGGCCGGCAGCGGACCATGCGTGTGCCGGTCGCTGTTGCTGATTCCCGAGCCAAACAGCAGGATCACGTGATCGAGCAGCGAGCCGTCGCCATCCGGCGTCTTGCGCAGCTTGTCGAGATATTCGGTGAACAGTTTGATGTGATACCGCTGGATGCGCGTGCACTTCTCCATCTTCACGGGGTCGGCCTGGTGGTGCGTGATGGGATGATGCGGCTCCGGCACGCCGATCTGCGGGTAAGGCCGCCCAGTCTGCTCGCGCCCGTACATGAACGTGATCACGCGCGTGAGGTCCGATTGATAAGCGAGTAGCTGCAGATCATAAAGCAGGCGGACGTGCGCTTCGAAATTGTCCGGGATGCCGGCGGGTTGCGCCACGTCCGGCAACTCGCGCGAGCTCTGTTCTTCCGCCTTCTGGATGCGGCGCTCGACGTCGCGGAGAGATGTCAGGTAATCGTCCATCTTGCGGTTGTCAGAAGCCCCGAGTTTGCGCTGGAGCTGATTGACGCGATCGTTGACGGAATCGAGCAGACTCTTGTCCTGTTTGAGGCGCGCTTCGCGGACACGCGCGTCGGTGCTGTCGCTCGCGCCGAACATCCGCTCGAAAAGCACGCGCGGATTATTTTCCGCCATGAGGGGAAGCGTCGGAGTGAGCCAGGAAATCGTGCTGCTGTACGCGCAACTGTAGCCGAGATCGCAGGAGCCGAGCAGGCTGTTTTCGTCGGCGGTCATCTGCAGCGACGAGAGCTGCGTCTCGTTCTCGAAGGCTTTGGCGACGATCTGGTCCATCGAGACGGCGTTCTCGACGTTGGTGTCGGACTTCTTCACGTGCACGCCCGTGAGATAGCTGCCGCAGGCGCGGGAGTGATCGCCGCCGCCGTCGCCGAGCGCTTCGGCCTGATCGCTGAACAGGCCGGTCACGACGATGGTCTGGTCTTTGAAAGGTTCGAGTCCCTTCAATGTTGGGGACAGGTCCCACGAAGTGCCTTCGCCGGTTGGAAGCCATTGATCGTAGATGACGCCGTTCGGGTGATAGACGACGCCGAAACGGCGGACGGGCTTCGTCTCGGCGGCTGTGGCGAAGGCTGGCGTCATTGCGTCGAGCAGCGGAAGCGCAACGGCAGCGCCGGCAGCGCGCAGTATGGTCCGGCGAGAGATGGACTTTCTGGTTACGAACATAAAGTTTGAATCCTTAACCGTACGCAGCTCTTGGCCGCGGCACATTTTCGCCCCACCAACCCGGTCATTTGGCGGTCCTCATTTGAAACGGCGGACTCTTCACGATGGCCGCGATCAGCGCGGACCAGCGGTAATCGTCCGCGGCAGCGGCGCGGTCTATCGCGCGGACCGCGGGCTCGTCGTAGTATTCGAGTCCGCGCCCCAGCGCGTATGTCAGTAATTTTTCGGTGACCGCTTTTGCGAACTGCGGCTTCTGTGCAATAAGCGCGTCGCGCAAAGCGTTCGGACCGTCAACCTTCGTGCCATCCAGCAGAACACCTGAAGCGTCAATGGAGTGGCCCGCATCGGTGGTGCGCCACTGGCCGATGGCGTCGAAGTTCTCGAGGCTAAGCCCGAGCGGGTCCATGCGCGCGTGGCAGCTTGCACATGCAGGGGCGGCGCGATGCATTTCGAGCATCTGCCGGACCGACATCGGCTTGCCTTCCTTGTTGCTCGATTCGAGCGCCGGAATATTCGGCGGAGGCGGCGGAATCGGAGCGGCAAGGATATTTTCGAGCAGCCACTTGCCGCGGATCGTTGGCGAAGTGCGCGTGGTGTAAGAAGTCACCGCGAGCACGCTGGCTTTGCCGAGCAGCCCGAAGCGATTTTCGTCCGTGAGTTTCACCGGGCGGAAGTGGCTTCCGTAGATCCCGGAGATTCCGTAATGCCGCGCGAGCTGCTCGTTGAGAAAAGTCTCGTTCGAGGTCAGAAGATCGGCGACGCTGTGATCGCCTTTCAACTGCGCGTCGAGAAACATCTCCGTTTCGGTGACGAAAGCGGTGCGCAGGTTGTCGTCGAACCACGGGAATTTCGTGCTGTCCGGATTGAGCAGCCAGACATTGCGGGTCTCGAGCCAGTCCTCAAAGAAATTCTGGATCAGCGACGAGCGCGTGCGCGGGTCGGCGAACATGCGCGCGATCTGCTGGTCGAGGACCGCCGGCTCATGCAGCTTGCCGCGTATGGCGAGATCGAGCAGCGTGTCATCCGGAATGCTGCTCCACAACGCGAACGATAATCGCGACGCCAGCTCGACGTCTGAAATCCGATACACCGAACCGGGCGCGCCTTTTCCCGGCTCGGCCTCGATGCGAAAGAGGAAGTCGGGACTCACGAGCGTGCGCTCGACGGCCGCGCGAATTCCATCATCGAAGGTGCCTGCTGCACGCCCGCGCTTGTAAAAAGCGAGCAGCGTGTCGATGTCGTCGCTGGTGGCCGCGCGGCGATAAGCGCGGCGCGCAAGCGTTGACAGGATCTTCGTCGCACACGCCGTTTCATCCGCGCTGCCCGCGGGTCGGCAAACATAGAGCAGGCGCCGGCTCGGCGAATCGATCGGCGTCTTCGCGTCGTATGGTCCGCCGATCAGCAGCGCGGCGAGCGCGATGGGCGCTGTCGCATTGTCGGAGGAGCGGCTGAACAGAGGCAACCGATCGGGACCGGGGCCTTCCGCCTCGATGTCGTCGGTCTTGAGCATCGTAGCCATCACCTGATGGAGGCCGGCCTTCACCGGCGTTCTGATTTCGAGGTGTTCGTCCGCGTCATATTGGAAAGTTTTCGGCGGCGATTTCTCGCCCCCGATAGTTAACTGTCCGACGCGCTTTCCATCCACGCGCACTTCAAACTGCGTCTGCACATTCAGGCCGCGGATTATGCTGTCCCACGCGCGCTGCAGACGAAGCCGGATGACGTACTCGCCATCCACCGGAAAATAATGGCGCGCCGCGACACCGCCTTTCGATCCGAGCGGAAAGTCCTCGCTGAGCCGGTCGACCTGCCGCAGGTAAGTTTGATCGTTCGCACTGCCTTTAAGCGCACCGTATCGCACGAATGCAGGCGGAATCGTCGGATCGCCGACGGCGCGGCGGGCGATGGACGACGCGGCCGAGACATAACGATCGAGCAGCGCGGGCTGTATCGCCAGCGCATCGGCATTGTTTTCGAACCCGAACGCCTGTTCATCGGGCGGCAGAACAGCCTGCGCATCGACCTCGACCGCCAGTAGATCGCGGATCGCATTGGCGTATTCCGCGCGGTTGAGACGATGCAGGGTGGCGGTGCGGCCCGGGTTCACGTGCGTCGCGGCCGCGCGGTCGATCTCCGATTCCAGCCAGCCCGCGACTTTGTCGTAGGTCGCATTATCGGGACGGCGGATACCTGGCGGCGGCATGGCGCGGCTGCGCAGCTTGACGATCACCTTTTCCCAGATTTCGGCGGAGTTGCCGGCGTGATCGGCATCGGCGCGGTCCAGCGCGAGGCCCGCGGTCTTCAGCTTCTCGTTGTGACATGAGACGCAGTACTGCGTGACCAACTGGCGCGCCGGTGTCGGCGTGGCGGGCGTCTTCGCCTGGAATCCAAAAGCCGGGCCGGCCAGCAAAGTCAGGCAGCCCAGAGTCAGGCCGCCCACAGTCAGGCCGCTAAGATAACGCTGCATCTACTCCGCCCCCGCGTCCGCTCGGCACTTGTTCTGCGACTCGCAGGGATGGCCCAGCTTCGCGTCCGCGCCATGCGCGCGAAGAAGCTCCGCGCCCTCCTTGTTATAAAGGACTCCGCCGAGACGATCGCCCGACCCGCTTGCCGCGAGCCACGGCGTTACACCCGCTTTGCTGACGGCGTTCACGTTCACGCCCAGATCGATCAACTGCGCGAGGAGCGTATTCCATCCGCGATAGGCCGGCCCAAACAGCGCGTTCTCGCCGAACGTCGTCTCCCCTTTCGGTTCCACGCCGAGCTTCAGGAGCAGATTGACGACCTCGGTAGCCTGCGCCTCGGTGATCGTGTCTTCGCCGATGCCGTGGTTCAGGCCCGCCGCGGCCATGATCGGGGACGCATTGGTCGCGGTCAAAATCTTCGGGTCCGCGCCGGCGTCGAGAAGGATGTGCATCATCTCGATGTCGTCGGCGGAAGCCGCGAGCAGGACCGGCGTCGCGCCAACCCCGTCGAGATATCCCCCGGCGAACGACGGCTGCGGCTTCGTCATGCGCGCGTTCACGTTGGCGCCATGCGCGAGCAGAGCTTTCACAAGACGCAGCTTGGCCGCCCGTTCCGGAATGCCGGACATCGGGTCTTCGAAGCCATACACCGGATTTGCCGTAAAGCTTTCCCACCGGCTCGACGCCCAGTGCAGCGGCGTGAATCCGGCGGCGAGGACGTTCGGATCGGCGCCGTGATCGAGCAGGTAGAGCGCAAGGTCGACATGTCCGCGCATGACGGCGATCAGCAGCGGCGTGTAGCCGATCGCACCCACGCTCTTCGCGATGCCCAGCTGATTGGTGACACGGTTCGTCGCGCTGCCGGCCTGGGTAAGAATGTTAACGTCCACGCCCGCGGCGATCAATTCCTTAACGCTTTCGAGATCGCCTTCGCGCGCGGCGAAGTGCAGCGCGGTGAATCCCTGTTTGGTGTTGGCCTTGAGATCGGCGTGCGCGTCGATCAGGGCCTTGACGACGTCGGGATGCCGCTCCGCCGCCGCCCACATCAGCGCTGATTGGTTCTGCAATGGTTCTGTGGCATTGACCGCCGCGCCGTATTCAACGAGCATTCGGATGGCATCGGCGCTCCCGCTCTTCGCGCACGTCATCAGCGGTGTTTCGCCGGTGGCGATGGCGGTGTTCGGTTTCGCGCCCGCTTTCAGAAGCAGGCGCACCAGCGCGGCATTGCCGTTCGTGCACGCTTCCGACAGCGGCGTCATGCGGAAATCGTTTGCGGCGTTGGCGTCGGCTCCGGCGCGCACGAGAAGGTCCGCCGTCTCGGTGTCGTTCCAGTGCGCGAGCCAGAGGAGCGCGGTCGAACTGTCGCTTGCGCGACCGTTGGCGTCGGCCTTTTGAGCGAGCAGCGCGCGAATGGCTTTAGCGTTCTGAGCGCGCGCGGCGTCGGGGAGCCGCGAATCGGCGGCTTCGCCGGCGGCAAAAGCGGCGACGCCCGCCGCCAGCAATACCACCAGTGCTTTCACTCGCATAAATGGGAACCTCGTGGTCCCGCGGCCATTATATGAGGTTTTGCGCCTGGCGGTCGGCAGGGATTCTACAGCAATTCCCGGTAAACGCTTCTCGACTTCCGAACCGCCTCATCCCATCGGAAGCCCCGCGCTCGTATCAAACCGCGCTCTCTCAGTTCGTCTTGCCGCGTCACATCGCCTGCAAGCTTCCGTAACGCTTCCGCCAGGTCTTCCTCGCGAAACGGATCCACCATTTCCGCCGCGTCCCCGCACACCTCCGGCAACGCGGACCGGTTTCCCGCCACCACTGGCAATCCCGCCGCCATTGCCTCGAGCACCGGCATCCCGAATCCCTCGTCGAGCGACGGAAACGCAAAGATACTGGCGCGCCCATACCAGTCGGCAAGCTGCCGATCGCTTAAATAGCCGGTAACGCTGATCCGTCCCGCCGCCGGACTCTTCCCGATCTCCGCCATCGTCTCCGCCGCATCGAATCCCTGCGACCCCGCGAGCACCAGCCTCCAATCCTCGGGCAAAGCCGCGAAGGCGCGCACCAGACGCGCCTGATTCTTGCGGCGCTGAATCGCGCCCACGCACAGAACAATTTTTTCGCGCGACGATTGCTGAATCTCCCGCGGAATCACACCGTGCTGAATGACGCGAATGCGCGAGGAGGGGACCTTCAGATACGCCTCGACTTGTGACGCAGTGAAAGCCGAGACCGCGATCACGAGGTCCGCGGCCGCCGCGGCCTCACGCGCCTGCGCGGCGAACCGCGCGCGGAAATCCGCCGTGCTGTATTCGCCGCTCAGAACGAACAGGTCATGAAACGTTGCCACCTGCTTCCGAAATCGCCGCTTCGGAAGCCGCTGATTCAGGCCGTGGAAAATATCCGCCGACCGGCTCCCCCACGCATCCGAAAGAAATCGCCGCTTGACGTTCGGCGGCTTCGGCAGCTTCAGCGCTCGGAACCAGCGTTGGGAGCGGTAGAACCACTCCCATTGATCGGATGCTTCGCCGGCGGCGAGGCCGTTCAACAGTTCGCGGGAGTAAACCCCGATGCCCGAGAGCTCGTCCCCGAGACTGTAGGTGGCATCGAGTGCTATCCGCAAATCAGCAGAGTATCAAGGCCCGCTGGAGCTCACGCCCGCCGCGCCGGTTGGAATTTGGCTACAGCGAGCCTCGGAGGCGCACCGCCTCGATGAGCACGGCCGCGAGATAAACGCACAGAGCAGCGGCGGCGGCCAGATCGAGGAACTTCGGACCGAACAAACGCCGCCGCGCCCGTCGCGGAACCCGCCTGCCGATCGCCGAGTGACAACGAGCCCGCACACGGCGTTCCCACTCGCTATCCGGCCCGATTGACGGCAGGCTGGCCAGTGCCTCGAACACCTGATCATCGTCCCGCATCATGGCTCACCATCCTCGAAGGGGTGTTTCTATCCGCCAAAAACCGAGCTATCAGTCCGCGAGCCCGGCTCAGCCTCTGACGCAGGGACTCTGGACTCACGCCGCACACTTTCGCCGCATCCGCGGGGCGAAGTTGCTCAACGCCGACCAGCAGGATCACCTCGCGGTAGATAGGCGGCAACGACGCTATCGCGGCTTCCAAACGTTCCTGAATCTCGTTCAGTGAGGTTGCGTCGAAAGGCGATTGCGCAACCGCGCCCGGCCACAGGAGAAACAGATCGGCGGCGCCGGAGTGCTCCCGAGCCCGGGAGCGGCAATGACTGACGTAAAGATTGCGCGCCACCGTGAAGAGCCACGGGCCAAGGCGCGTATCCCCGTGCAGATCCCCGGCGTTCGAAATCAATCGCAGCCAGGTTTCTTCGAGCAGGTCCTCGGCGACGGAACGGTTTCTGGCCATCCTCGTGAGAAAGCTCAGCAGCGGGCGGTTGAAAGTATCGTAGATGCGATCGAAGGCGCTGGCATCACCTTCCCGCAGCCGGATAACCAGTGCCGCTTCGCAATCCCGCTCCATGAGGACATAACGCCGGAGTCCTCAAATCGTGACACCTGACGTAAACCGTCACGTTTCGCCGCGCCCGGCGTTATTCCCGAGTGTAACGTTGGCTGAAATTCAAAGGGAGGCCGTATGCGTGGATTAGGCGGCGCGGGTCATGCGTCGCTGTTGGGAATGCTGATCTGTCTGGTTCCGGCGGTGGTGGGCGCGTGGTTTGCGTTCCGCCCGCGCGAGCGGCTGCTGTCGCTGATGAGGCCGTTGACGCTCGGCGCGGTCTTTGCGGCCCTCTGCAACCTCGCCCTCGCGATCGCGAACGGCTTCGTGGCGATCGGCACGATGAAGACCCTCGATCTGGCCGGCGTCAGGACCGTGGGATCTGTGTTTAGCGAAGGTCTGGCGCCGGTTGTTGTTTCGTTCGCAAGCCTGGCGGTCGCATGGTTCTTCGTCGCGATGGGAACGAGAAAGGATTGATTACTCCGGCCCTGGAGGTAAAGCTCGCTTTCAAGGCTGACGGCTCGCCGGCGGAACGATGACCGCAGGCTCTTGCGGCAAGCGGTTTGGACGCCGGAGCGCGGGAAGAATTTTGCGGTGAGTCATGCTGCCCGATCCAGGCGGAGCATGTGAAACGTTTTGGGCGTATTCCATTTTTCGGGCATGAGAATCGTTTTGTCGTGTGGGTCCACTCATTCTACTTCCGATCAGGCGCGAGTATGCAGCAATTAACCGGAAATTAAGGGGCGAAATGCCCTGGAAAATTCGCCTGCGGAACGCCGCGCGCGGAATGAAAGGAAGGTGAATTACACGCAGGAGACCGTTTCCGTAGCCCTCCGCCTGCGAGGCAAGCGAAGCAAATCTCGCCTCCAACGCGAAACGCCGGCAGGCCCGCGTGCTCGACCTCTTCCGCGCCTTCGAAGCTAAGCGCAATCCGCCGAAATCCGCCGGAGTGATTCAGGGCTTGCTTTACTTCCGATTCAACTTGACCACTCGCCACGCCGGTTGATTCTTTTCTCCGGGGTCCTGCGTGAATTCCTGCGAAGTCTTCGCCGGATCGTAGTCGCGCCAAAGCCAGGTCATCGACTCCGGCAGTTCCGCCGCGCCGTGCGCGTCGTTGTGTTCCCCGACCCCGAACGTGAAGTGATAATCGTAGCCTTTGAACTTCAGCGCATTGGCCATGCCGATGTTGGCCGCGGGCCAATAACCAGCGCCGTTGTCGAGGTCTTCGGAGCCATCCTGCAGCCACACGCGAATATTACGTTTGGCCTCGCGGCGCACCATCGTCGGGTATTCACCGCCTCCCTCCGGGTGAGCGGCCGATCGTTGCAGCGCGGTGTAACTGCCGATCCAGCTCAGGACGCGCGAGAATTCCTCCGGCTTCGTGTACGCCGCATTGAAGGCCATAATGCCGCCGGAGCTCAGGCCCTGAATCGCCCGGCTATATCCGTCGGTACGCATTTTGACGCTCTTCGCAACGATCGGGAGAATCTCGTCGAGGAGGCGATGCAGGTAGGTGTCGCTGACGGTGTCGTACTCGATGGATCGCTGGTTGCGCTCCGGGCCCGTGCCCGGCTGGACAAAGATGTTGACCATCGGCGGAATTCTCTTCTGCGCGGTCAGGTTGTCGAGCGTTTCGAGAACCCGCCACTGACCCGGCCGCGGGCCGGTGAAGTTCTGCCCG
>DASZLP010000045.1:0-10048 GCA_035552355.1 Bryobacteraceae bacterium
ACCCATTGTACCTCTTGTACATGAGTTATGTACGCCGATTTTGCAAATAACAGATTTAAAAGGAATTGGTAGCGCTAACGGGAATCGAACCCGTATTTAAGCCTTGAGAGGGCTCCGTCCTAACCGTTAGACGATAGCGCCATAGTGGAAGCTCAGCACCAGATTACCAGATCTCAGAATGGCCACAAGCGTCCCGTGCCTGGATTCCACGTCACGCCCGACGTGATTCTGATCTGGTTTCGTACCGCCGCGAAGTTCGTCACGTCGAAGTGCCGGTAGTCGACCGCGAAATTGAGGCCTACGCCGCGCCGGAAACCTCGTCCGAAGCCGATCCGTGCATAGTCGCTCTGATAATTACCCAGCGCCTGGGCAACCGACGCAAGCGCATCGCGACCCGCACCCAGGTTCAACGAGTAATTGCGGAAGACTCTCGTCGTAAACGTTCCGCTGGCGGACTGCTGCTGCGACGTCTGAAACACACCGTTCCCAGGAGAAATGCCACGCGTATAGGCCAGCGACAAACTGGCGCGGCCTCCAAAGTCTTTGACGAATTGCGCCGAATAATCCGCCGTCCGGATTCCCTGCGAAACGTCCACCACGCCGAACTGCTCGCCCAGCAGAGCCGCGATCGCCGGGTCGATGCGTATCGTCTGCAGACCGATGCTCTCGACCCTTGAAACGCCACCGCGCAACCGAATCTGCATCGTCCTCGAGATCGCGTACGAGTATTCCAGACCGAGCGAGTTCGTGTCGCTGTTTCCGAACCCATGCGGGTAAAGATAGTGATTGAAAGAGTAATAAGTCCCGATCGTGGTTTGACGCGTGATGCGATAGTTCACATCGCCGTGCGCTTGCTCCCCGGTGGTCCCAAGCAGTTGCGGAGAGTTGCGCGAGATACCGAACCACGAGCCTCCTGCACTTAGCGAAAGGCGGGCGCTCTTCTGCCAGGTGACGTCGAGCTGCGATGAGAATTCCTTCGAGCCGGTGTCGTATATCTGCAGGTTCGGACTGCTCGCGATATCGACGTTCGCGATCGACTCGGGTCCGGCGGTTTGATTTTCCAGCGTGTAATTTTGCGAATACAGCGATCCCATGGCCGAGAGGTTCACGCTGATATGCCTCGTCAAAGTGTGCGAATAACCCAGGGCCATCACGTGGTTGCTGCCGTTATATCCGGTCGATCCCGAATACCGTGAAAAGTTGCCCGAGTAATCCAGGCTGACGACATCGTGGCGGAAGTAGTGCCGTCCGCCGAAGCTCCAGTTCAGCATCGTGCCCACCAGAGTGTTCGCACCACCTCCCGGCGAGCCATCGGGATTGATCGCGCGCGTGGTCACACCGGAATCGTAGACGCTGTTCACTCCAACCGATTCCGACCATTTCAATTGCTCCGGCACGAGCGGCCGATTGATCGTGTAACTTCGGCTGAGCACCGCCGGGCCAGTGTATTCCTGCACCGGTCCTTCAGCGCCGTCGTCGTCCGTGACCTGTGGCCCGCTGCGGGCCGCGGCACTCTTTTGTTCCGAATCCGCGATCGAACCCGGTATCGGCGTCTCGGCTGGCTGGGCTTCGTCGGCCTTCCGATTGCTTTTCGGCTTCTTGGTTTTCTCCTCCTGGTCCAACGGATCGTACTCCCGAACTTGACGCTCGCGATCCTCAGTGGGTGTGAGAGGTAATTGCGCAGGGTCGGGCCTTGTGTCCACTCCGCCGACCGGGGCTGTGACGGCCGCGGCGTTCGGGTCCGGCGGCGTCTGCACGGGCGTCTGAGCCTGCAGCGACGCGGAAGACACAATCCCGGCGCAGGCCGCGGCGGCCAGCAGTGCGTAAACTCCCTTTTGCATCAAGCTTCAAGTCTGCCGTTCAGTTCGACAGGTGTCAAGCGCCGAACCACGGCGGCGGGATTCCGATTATGATGCCTGGTATGCGTTTTCACACTGAATATTTGACATTCAAGACAGGCAAACATCGCGAATACATCAACATCACTCCGCAGGTAAAGACCGCGCTGACTAATAGTGGAATTGCCGAAGGAATGATTCTCGTCTCCGCCATGCACATCACCGCCGGTGTTTATGTAAACGACGCCGAGGATGGTCTCATCCGCGACATCGACGATTGGCTGGAAGGTCTGGCGCCTTTCCGCGAGAATTACCGCCATCATCGGACCGGCGAAACGAACGGCGACTCGCACCTGAAAAGCCTGCTCGTGCATCACGAGGTGATCGTTCCGGTGACAAAAGGCAAGCTGGACTTCGGACCGTGGCAGCAGGTTTACTACGCCGAGTTCGACGGACAGCGGTCGAAGCGCGTCATCATTAAAGTGATGGGCGAATAAAGTTCCGCGACAGGAACTCGGCGTGACGCTCGATCGTCTACACCGTCGAATGGATATCGCATGAAAATCAGAAGCCTCGTTGCTCTAACAGTTTTTCCGCTATTGCTGGCCGCCGCGGAGTTGCCCGTGCGCACAGTTGTGCTCTACAAGCACGGCGTCGGATTCTTCGAACGCGAAGGACAACTGGGGCCGGGCGAGTCCGCGCGCCTCGATTTCAAAGCGGAGGAAATGAACGACGTCCTGAAATCTCTCACCGTAAATGATGAGGGCGGCAAGGTCACCGGCCTGCGCTACGATTCGAGCGTTCCGCTGTCGCAGAAGCTGACGGAGTTTCCCTTCGGCGTGAATGCCGCGGCGCCGTTGAGCGCCATCATCGACCAGTTCAAAGGCTCACGACTCGAGATGGATTTCGGGACGCAGAAAACGGCCGGCGCGATCGTATCCGCGCGCCTGATTCCCGGGGATAAGGACCGCGCCGAGCACGAACAACTGACGCTGCTGCTCGATTCGGGCGAGTTGCGCAACGTCGACCTCGGCGCTGCCGCGTCGATCCGCTTCACCGATCCGAAATTGCAGTTGCAGTTCAAGGATTACCTCGCGGCCCTGACCGGCGCGCGCTCGAAAGACAAGCGCAGCGTCTATATCGATTCGGCCGATGCGAAATCGCGGGACGTGCGGGCGGCGTATATCATTCCGATGCCGGCGTGGAAGTCGAGCTACCGGCTGTTGTTCGATGATAAGAACCCGGAGCCGACGCTCGAAGGCTGGGCGATCGTCGACAACACGACCGGCGAGGACTGGACGAACATTCACCTGTCGCTGGTTTCCGGTAAGCCGATCTCGTTCATCAGCCAGTTGTATGCGCCGAAGTTCATCACGCGGCTCGGGGCTGAGCTGGCTGAGGATCGTCCCGTCGCGCCGACCGTGTACAGCGGAGCGGTACAGAATGCGCCGGCGGCTTCCCAGTCTCCACGCATCGCGGCGCAGCAGGGCGTATTGGGCGGTTTTGGTGGTGGCGCTGGAGCAGCCGCCGGCGGCGCATTCCGGAAGTCACAGTTTGAGGATCTCGCTATAGCGCCCAGCACCATCGCGCAAACCGCCAACGGACAGGAAATCGCCGACCTGTTTCAATACATCATCGGCACTCCCGTAACCGTCCGCAAAGACGAATCGGCTATGCTGCCGTTCCTGCAGCAGAAAATCACCGGCCGCAAGCTGATCATCTATTCAGACCAGAGCCGTCCGAATCCATTCAATGCCGCCGAACTGACCAACACAACGGGCAAGACGCTCGACGGCGGACCCATTACCGTCTTCGACGCCGGCTCCTACGCGGGCGAGGCTCTCATCGAGACCGTGAAGAACGCTGACAAACGCTTCATTGACTATGGTGTCGACCTCGGCACGCGGATTTCTACGAATCTGAACTCGGCAAACGATACGGTCCGTGAGCTGCACGCCCACAATGGAGTGCTCATCTCCAAAACGTCGAACCTGCAGAAGAAGACATACACGATCGCGAACGTTGACGCGCGCGCGAAGACTCTAATCGTGGAGCATCCGGTGCGGCAAGGTTATAACCTGATCGACACGGTTAAGCCGGCCGAGACGGCGCGGAATGTTTATCGTTTCGAAGTCAAAGTTCCGGCCAGCGGCGCCGCCACGCTTCCGGTGACCGAGGAGCATATTTACGACACGCAGGTGTCGGTCTCGTCGCTCACCCCCGAATCGCTGTTGACTTACATCCGCAACAAGAACATCAGCGACACGGCGCGCAGGCAATTGCAGCAGGTCGCCGACACAAAGACTGCCATCGCGAATGGAGACGCCGAGAAACGTTCGATCACCGATCAGGTCAACGCACTCACCGCCGACGAGCAGAGGAATCGCGAAAACATCACGAGCCTGTCGAACGTCAGCGGCCAGCAGCAGGCCGTGCAGGATTACGCCCGCAAGCTCTCCGATCAGGAGGCGCAGATCGCCAAACTGCGGGAGCGGGCGGCCGTGCTCGACGGGACGCACGCCACTTTGCAGACGCAATTGAACAATCTGATCGAGAAGCTGGACTTTTAGGAAGGCGCGAGACAAGCGCCGGCACGATTGCCCGCGCCACGCTACATTGAGTATGTGCCGCTCGACGACGCACTCCGCGACGCCGCCGAACGCAACGGGGTGCAGCAAAGCTTCTGGGATATCTTCGGCCGCCAGCACTTCACCACGCCCGAGACCAACCGCGCCATCCTGACCGCACTGGGATTGAATTGCGAATCCGAAGAATCGCTGCGCACGGCTCTCGCGAAGCGCGACGAGGAGAACGCGCGCCGCATTCTTCCTCCCGTGCTCGTCGTCGGTGAGAACGAACGGCTGCAGCTCTCCGGCACCTTCAATCTCGAAATAACGACCGAGCAGGGAGAGCTTCGGAAACTCCGCATCGAAGACGGAACGGCGCAGTCCGATTTCCGCCTTCCGCTGGGATATCACGAAGCGCGGGCCGGCGGCACGACCATGCGCCTGATCGTCACACCCGACTGCGCCCACTCCCCCGCTCCCGGCAAGCACGCCGGTCTCGGCATCACCCTATATGGCCTGCGCTCCCACCGCAACTGGGGCATCGGCGATTTCCGCGATCTGCGCGATCTCATCGACTGGGCTGTACCCGCGCTGCATGTGGATTTCATCGCGCTCAACCCGCTGCACGCTATCCACAATCGCCGACCTTACAACACCAGCCCCTATCTTCCAAACAGCATCTTCTACCGGAATTTCATTTATCTCGACGTCGAAGCCGTCCCGGGCTACGACCGCATCCGCCAGCGCTTCGAGCATGGCGAGACATGCGCGGAGCTTGTGCATCTGCGCGCCTCCGCCGTCGTCGAGTATGAGCAGGTGGCGGCGATCAAGCGCCAGGCGCTCAATCTGATCTTCGGTTTCAATCCGCCGGGCCGCGACTGCGAGGAATGGATCGCGCGCGAAGGCGACCTGCTTCGCCTTTACGCAACTTACAGCGCCCTCGACGAGCACCTGCACGCAGAGAATCCCGAGCTCTGGGTTTGGCCCGACTGGCCCGAGGAATATCGCGACCCCGCAAGCCCTGCCGTGCACCGATTCGCGGCGGCGCACGCACGCGAAATTCTCTTTCATGGCTGGCTCCAGTGGCACATCGGCCGGCAATTGGCGATGACGCAGAGCCACGCCCGCGCGGCCGGGATGCGCATCGGCCTTTATCACGACATGGCGCTTGCGACCGATCGCTGCGGCTCCGATCTCTGGGCGCATCGCAGGTTCTATGTCGCCGGATGCCGCGTCGGCTCTCCTCCCGACGACTTCTCGCCAACCGGTCAGGACTGGTCGTTTCCGCCGCCGGATTCACGACAACATGGCGAAGACGGCTATCGCCTTTTCACCGAATCCATTCGCAAGTCCGTCGAGCATGGCGGCGCCCTGCGCATCGATCACGTCATGCGGCTCTTCCGCCTTTACTGGATCCCCGAAGGCCACGACGCCGCCCATGGCGCTTACGTGCGCGAGCACGCGATGGATCTCGTGCGCATACTCGCGCTCGAGAGCGTGCGGAACCAAGCCGTTATCGTAGGCGAGGATCTGGGTACGGTCGAACCGGAAGTCCGCGAGACGCTGGCGCGCTTCGGCATCCTGAGTTACAGGCTTCTTTATTTCGAGCGCGAGGATGGACGTTTCAAAGCGCCGAACGAATACCCGGCACAGGCGCTGGTATCGACAACGACTCACGACCTTCCAACCATCGCCGGCTTCTGGGCCGGCAACGACATTGGGGCCCGCCTCAGCGCCGGCACGATCGACCTTGATGCGTACCGCAAACAAAAGTCCGATCGCGCGCGGGAAAAACAAAATCTGCTCGACGCCTTGTTCGCCGCGCAATTGCTTCCGCCGGATCATACCCGCAACGCAGCCGCGATCCCACAACTTACTGGTGAGATCCACAACGCGATCACCGGCTTCCTCGCCGGCACGCCCTCGATCCTCTGGCTCGTAAATCAGGAGGATCTGACCATGGAACCCGACCAGCAGAATCTGCCGGGCACCACGGCTGAATACCCGAACTGGAGCCGGAAAATGAGATGGTCGATTCACGACCTCGCGGATTCCCAGGAGGCGCACGACTGCGCCACGATGGTCTCGTATTGGATTGAAAATACAGGCAGATTCTGAGACGTGTCACGATTCGCCCGATTACCGTCTTTACACTTAATCACGTTCTACGGAAGTCGAAACAAGTAACAATCGTATTTGCCTGTCGTCTCAACGGAGACAGGGCCGATAACGATATATGCAAATCAAGGTGTGGATGAAGTTTCAGACAGCAATCCTCGCGCTTGCGACAGTGGCGGTGGTTGGAATCGTACCGCAAGCCGTCAAAGCGCAAAACGTCGGCTCCCTGCGCGGAACCGTCACCGACCCGTCGGCCGCCGTGGTGCCGGGCGCTACAGTTGCCGCGACCGGTAACGGTGTGACGCGAACCGCGACCAGCGACGGCCAGGGCAGATACACGCTGCCGAATCTTCCGCCTGGAAAATACAGCATTCGCGCCGATGCCCCCGGCTTCGTCACATACGCGAAGCCCGATTACGATGTCCCCGCCGGGCAGGCGAACGGTCTTGACATCGCGCTGCAGATCGCACAGGAAGCCCAGCAGGTCAGCGTGCAGGAGTCGAATCAGGCGACGCTGTCGGTCGATTCGTCGAGCAACGTGAGCGCGATCGTGCTGAAAGACGCCGATCTCGATCAACTGCCGGACGATCCCGACGATCTGCAGGCCGATCTTGAAGCTCTCGCCGGCCCGGCCGCGGGTCCGAATGGAGCGCAGTTCTTCGTTGACGGATTCAGCGGCGGTCAGTTGCCTCCCAAGAGTTCGATCCGCGAAATCCGGATTAACTCGAACCCGTTTTCTTCGGAATTCGACCGGCCCGGCTTCGGACGTGTCGAGATTCTCACCCGCCCCGGCACCGACAGCTATCACGGCCAGGTCAACGTCAACTACGGCAACAGAATCTTCGACAGCCGCAATCCGTTTCTGTCGAGCACTCCACCGGCGTATTGGTCGAATCAGCTATCGGCCAACTTCGGCGGCCCGATCAACAAGAAGTCGTCCTTCTTCCTCGATTACAACCGACGCGAGATCAACGAGGATCAGATTGTCGTCGCCAACATCCTGGACGCCGGATTTAATCAGGTTCCCTTCAACGCGGCGATTCCCGTTCCCAACTTCGTGTGGCAGATCAGCCCGCGTATCGACTACGCGATCAACCAGAACAACACCCTGGTGCTTCGCTACAACCACACGCAGTCTTCGAACACGGGTGGCGTAGGCGGCTTCAATCTGGAATCGCAGAAAACGCAAAGCTGGATCCGCAACAACCAGGTGCAGATCACCGAAACCGCGGTCCTCGGCACGATCGCGGTCGACGAGACCCGCTTCCAGTTCCGCGACAACCACAACAACTCGAATGCGCTTGGCGATTTCACGCTGCCGGGCATCGACGTCAGCGGCGAGTTCAACACGGGCGGCGCGCCGTTCGGCTTCAACCACAACTTCAACAAGGGCTACGAGGTCGCCAACACGATCACGATGACGCGCGGCAGCCACGCCCTGAAGGCCGGTGTTCGCATCCGCCAGACGGACATAACGAGCATCTCCACCGGAAACTTCAACGGCACCTGGACATTCAGTTCGCCGCGAGCGCAGGTCGGTTCTCAGGTTTGTCCAGGGGTCGACCCGAGCGGCACCGCACTGGACCTTTATCAGCAGACCCTTAAACAACTGGCGGCCGGCGTGCCAATCGCTACGCTCGTGGCGGAAGGCTGCGGCCCCACGCAGTTCACCCTGAGCACAGGTTCTCCCCTGCAGGGAGTCCGCCAGTTCGACCTCGGCGGCTTCGTGCAGGATGACTGGCGCGTCGCCCCGAACTTTACCCTGAACGCCGGCGTGCGTTATGAAACACAGAACAACATCCACGACCACATGGACTGGGCGCCGCGAGTCGGCCTCGCCTGGGCTCCCGGGGCCAAGGGAAAGACCGCATCGAAGACGGTGTTCCGCCTGGGTTACGGAATCTTTTTCGACCGCATCAGCCAGAACACGATCCTGTCGGCGCTGCGCTTCAATGGCGTGACGGAAACCAACTATCAGGTCACCGCCGGCGGCGGGGCGAATGCCTCCACGGCGCTCGACTACTTCTGCGTGGATCCCTTCTGCGCCGCTGGACAACCGAGGATTCCACCGCCGTCTCTGCTGGCAGGCACGCAAACAAACCAGGCGCTCTACGTCCTCGACCACAACCTACGCGCGCCCTACATGGGTCAGTTCGCGTTCGAAGTCGATCGCCAGCTTCCCGGCCGGACGCAGCTCTCGATCAATTACGTGAATACGCGCGGCGTTCATCAGTTGCGCCAGCGTGATATCAACGCGCCTCTGCCGGGCACGTATGTCGCACCAACACCCGGAGTTCCCAATTCCGGTAACCCCGGCATCCGTCCCTATGCCGGCCAGGACTTCCTCGGCTCGAACGGGGATATTTACGAGTACGAAACCAGCGCCCTCTTCAAGCAGACCCAGTTGACTATCAACGCCAACACGCGGGTTAACTCGCACCTGCAGTTGCAGGGCTATTACGTATACGGCCAGGCTCACACCAACGGCAACGGCTTCCCGATGAATCAGTACGACGAATCGACCGAATGGGGCCGGGCGAACTTTGACATCCGAAATCGCGGCTTCGTTGGCGGCTCCGTGGGACTGCCTTTCCGGATATCGATGAATCCGTTCATCACCATGCAGTCGGGCGGTCCGTTCAACATCACCACCGGCCAGCCGTTCAATGGAGATAACATCATCAACGCGCGGCCAGCCTTCGCAACCTGCCCGTCCGGAGTAATTCCCAGGACCTCGCCGCTTCACAACACCCCCTGGGGCTGCTTCACCACACAACCGGGCCCGAACGATACGATCATCCCGGTCAACTATGGGCAAGGTCCGTCCGAATTCACCGTTAATCTTCGCGTCAGCCGCACATGGGGCTGGGGCGAGCGCGGGGGCGCGGGCAACAACAACCGCAACGGCGGCCCTGACGGCGGCGGCAATTTCGGCGGTGGTCGTGGCGGCGGCGGACGCGGCGGTGGTGGCTTCGCCGGCGGGCGGGGCGGCGGACGCGGCGGCTTCGGCAATTTTGGCGGCGGCAACAGCGGCAAGCGCTACAACCTCACGGCCTCGCTATCGGCGCGCAATGCCTTCAACCATGTGAACCTGGCGAATCCGTCGGGCATCCTGACTTCATCGTTCTTCGGACAGTCGACCTCACTCGCGGCCGGCGGCAACGGAGGCGGCTTCGGCGGCGGCGGGGCCGGCGCAGGCAACCGGAAAGTCGAGCTCCAGCTTCGCTTCCAGTTCTGAAAACAAGCGCCGACACGAAGTGCCGGCGCGGCGGGCTCAAGAGCCTAATACCACTTAAGTTTTTGCAGACCACGACGGTGGAACAAGGCTTCAGCCTGTGTTTTACGGCTCCCAGGCCACAGGCTAAAGCCTGTTCCACCATCGTGCGGACCCGGAGCTTCCTGAAAAATCCGGACGGCCCCACGCCTACTCGGTAAGATCGTCTCTTGCCCTCGACGATCGCAATCGAAGTCATCGCCGTGCTGTTTCTCGCGACGGTCATCCGCTCCGCTCTGGGATTCGGCGAG
>DASZLP010000046.1:0-26606 GCA_035552355.1 Bryobacteraceae bacterium
TTCACGTTCGCGGCCACGGTTATCCACTACTGACTGCCGCTCACCGTCTATGCCCATCAGCGTGTCGTTGTATTGTTTCTCGATCCCTGTCTTGCCGATGATCTGGCCCTGGTTGTATTTGGCGAACTCCGGCAGATCCAGTTCGGGCTCGCTGATCTCACCCGTGTACCCGATCACGTGCGCGAGGATACCGTTTTCCGGATACAGCCGGCGCTGTGACTCGATCAGTTCCATCTCGGGGAAGGTGTCGGCGTCGCGATGCGCCTCCACAAACGCGAGATCGGAAGGCGTCAGTTCCTCCTTAATAATGATTGGCTCGTATTTCGGACGAGTATGGTAGCGGGCGACTTTCTTTGTGAGATCGTCGAAGTCAAGATGCAGGCCGTCGGCGATCTCGTGCAGGTGATCCTGCCTGAGGTTTTCGCGCGAAAGGATCAGGCTCCAGCTCGAGTGATTGTCCACGATCACACGGCCGTCGCGATCGAGGATTCTGCCGCGCGGCGCCACGATCGGCAGAGACTTGATCCGATTCCGTTCGGCGCGCTCGTTGTAGATTTCCGGACTCTTGATCTGCAGTTCCCAGAAGCCCGTGACCAGAAACAGAAAGATCGCCACCGCGGTGTACTGAAATACCGCCATTTTGGCGGCGGCGAAACTGGGGTCGTCCCGCAACTGAATCTTGCCGGGTTGGGCCTGGGATTCGAGGTTGTGTTCGAGGGAAGGGAACCGCACAAAAGCGCCTAAGCTGCTTATATCTAAGCTGTTTTTAGATTAGCAGAATTTATGCGACACTCAAGCCAATGGCACGTGCCGCGGCCCGCTGTCTCTGCGCTGCTCCGCTTGCGCTGTTTGCAGCGCACCTCGGCCATGCGGATTGTATTCCCGTCGGGATGCACGGCTTGGATTCGGATACGCGGATTGTATCCGCGTCCGGGTTTGACAGCAACGAACTGGCTGAAATGCTCGAATACGGCTACTGATCGGGACGCGCGCACAAGCCGGCTGGCACGGGATTATTCTCGATATAAACGTTGTACACGGTGGGCATGATCGCCGTCCCGGATCAAGCGATCGACAGTGAGAGGTTCGTGCCATTCGAAAAGGTTTTGCGTTTTCTCGGGCTGGTGGATAGCGAGCCTGAGGCCCGGCTTCACGCCATTGCGCGCAGGCGCGACGAGTTGTCCGGTTTATCCGACGCCGCGCTCCGATCCCTGGCCGAGGGACTGCGGGAAAATCCCGATCTCATTCAAACGTTCGCGGCCGCGGCGGTCGTCGCCGAGCGAGTTCTCGGATTGCGGATGTTCGACGTCCAGATTCTCGGCGCGCTCGGCATGGCGCGCGGCCACATCGTCGAGATGCAGACCGGCGAGGGCAAGACACTGGCGGCCGTGCCGGTCACGGCGTGGCTGGCGCTGCGCTCCTGCGACAACTCCCGCGGCGTCCATGTGCTGACAGCGAACGATTATCTGGCGCATCGGGATTCCGTCTGGGTAGGCGGCATCTACGAGTGGTTTGGTCTTCGCGTCGCGCACGTCTCGCAAAGCATGACGGCGCCCGAGCGGCGCGCCGCGTATCAATGCGACATCACCTACGCCACCGCGAACGAGATCGGCTTCGATTACCTGCGCGACGGCCTCGCGCGAAAGCCTTATGAACTCGTGCACCGGCCCTTCGCGTTCGCGGTGATTGACGAAGCGGATTCCATTCTCATCGACGAAGCCCGCATCCCTCTGGTGATCGCGGGAGGAACGCCGGACGACCCCATGCTCGCGCAGCGCGTCGATTCCGTCGTCACGCGGCTCATGCCCTTCAGCCACTATTTCGTCGACGAGTTCGCGCGCAACGTCCAGCTAACGGACAGTGGAATTTTCCTGACGGAGAAACTACTCGCCTGCGGAAGCCTGTTCGAAGAAAACAACCTGCGAATCATGACGGCGGTGCAGGACTCTCTGCACGCCCACGCTCTTCTGCGGCGCGACGTAGATTATGTCGTAAAGAACGGCGGCGTCGAGCTGGTCGACGAATTCAAAGGCCGTATCGCGCAGAACCGGCGTTGGCCGGCCGGTCTGCAGTCCGCCATTGAAGCGAAGGAGCGTGTGACGCTGAAGACGCAGGGCCGCATCCTCGGGTCGGTTACGATCCAAAGTCTGGCCGGCCATTACGAAAGGATCTGCGGGATGACCGGCACCGCAGCCACGCAGGCCGAGGAATTCTGGAAGGTCTACAAGCTGCCCGTAACCGTGATCCGGACGAATCGCCCGCTGATTCGAGAAGATCTCCCGGACATGATCTATCCGGACAAACAAACGCGCGGCCGGGCCGTCGAAGCGGAAATCCGAAGTGTGCACGAAACCGGCCGCCCCGTGCTCGTGGGCACGGCCAGTGTGGAAGATTCCGAAGCGCTCAGTGCCAGGCTCACGGCCGCGGGCGTGCCCCACGCGGTTCTCAATGCCCGCAACGATGAGGCCGAGGCTGAGATCATCGCGCAGGCCGGAGCGCTGGGCGCAGTCACCATCTCGACCAACATGGCGGGCCGCGGGACGGACATCTTACTGGGTGGAAATCCGCCGCGCAGCCGCGAGAAAGTTGTCGCGCTGGGCGGGTTATATGTGATCGGCACAACACGCCACGAAGCCCGGCGCATCGACAATCAGCTTCGCGGCCGCGCGGGCCGGCAGGGCGATCCGGGCTCATCGCGATTCTTCATCAGCCGGCAGGACGATCTTCTCGTCCGCTTCGGAATCGAGGGCAATCCCGATATCGACAGCGTGCAGCGCACGGCCGAATCGCAGAATCTGGAAATCCGCGAGACGCTTTGGAAGTATGAATCGGTGATCGAGCACCATCGCCGCGAAGTCCGCGAACTGCGCGCGAGGGTGCTGTTGTCGGAAGAGTGGTCGGTCGCATCTTTACTGAGTGAAGAGCAGTACCGCGATCTGATCGCCGTTGCCGGGATCGAAGCCGTCGAGCGCGCCGGCCGCGAACTGGCGCTCGCGACCATCGACGATTTATGGGCGGATTATCTCGCGAACATCGCGGAGCTGCGCGGCGGCATTCACTGGGTGTCGTGGACCGGAAAGGATCCGCTGCACACGTTTCTCGTCAGCGAGCGGGAGATCTACGACGATTTCAACGCGCGTTTAGAAGACGAAATCGCGGAAGCGTTCGCGGCCGCGGAAGTGCGGGAGGGCGAGGTGCGGTTCCAGGCGCCGGAACGCTTCGAGCGCGGCGCTACGTGGACATATCTGACGACGGATCAGCCGTTCGGCACGCTGGGCGAGCGAATCGCGAAATCCATCAAACAGAAATTCCTCCGGCGATAGTGTGGCGCGGGCAATCGTGCCGGTGCCTGTTCATCGCCTCTTGCCCGCGCCACGCTACTCTGAACACTGATGAATCGTCTGGAAGAGCTCCGCCGCCGCCACGCGGCCGCCGAAGAGGGCGGAGGTTCCGAGCGCCGCGAACGCCAGCACAAAGAAGGCAAGCTCGCCGCCCGCGAGCGCATCGATCTTCTGCTCGACGAAGGCACGTTCGACGAGATGGACAAGCTGGTCCAGCACCACTGCCAGGATTTCGGAATGGCCGATCAGGTCGTGCCCGGTGACGGCCTAATTACAGGCTTCGGACGCATCAACGGACGTCCGGTCTACGTCTTCGCCAACGATTTCACGGTTTCCGGCGGCTCCATGTCCGAAGCCAACGCGCGCAAGGTTTGCAAGATCATGGATCTCGCACTCAAGACCGGCGCCCCCATCGTCGGCCTCAACGATTCCGGAGGCGCGCGCATTCAGGAAGGTGTGCTATCGCTTGCCGGTTACGCCGACATCTTTCTGCGGAATACGATCGCGAGCGGGGTCGTCCCCCAAATCTCCGCGATCATGGGACCCTGCGCCGGTGGCGCCGTCTACTCACCAGCCATCACCGATTTCGTGTTCATGGTCGCGGAAACGAGCTACATGTTCGTCACCGGTCCGGACGTGATCAAGACGGTGACGCACGAAGACGTTACGAAGGAAAAGCTGGGCGGCTCGCTGACTCACAATTCCGTAAGCGGCGTCGGCCATTTCATCTCACGGGACGACGCCGAGTGCGTTCAGATGATCCGCGAGCTCCTGAGCTTCCTGCCGCAGAACAATCGGGAGGACCCGCCGCGCCGCGTATCGTCCGATCCAATCGACCGGGCGGATGCGGCTCTCGACAAGATTGTTCCCGCCGAATCGAATCTTCCCTACGACATTAAAGATGTGATCCACCGCGTCGTCGATGAGGGAGGGTTCTTCGAGGTCCACGAACACTGGGCGCAGAACATCGTGGTGGGATTCGCTCGCCTCGATGGACGTCCGGTGGGCATCGTCGCCAACCAACCGGCGTTCCTCGCCGGATGTCTCGACATCAATTCATCGGTGAAGGGCGCGCGCTTCGTGCGTTTCTGCGATGCGTTCAACATTCCGCTGATCACGTTTGAGGACGTTCCCGGTTTTCTTCCCGGCACTGAACAGGAGTTCGGCGGCATCATCCGCCATGGCGCGAAGCTGCTGTATGCGTTCGCGGAAGCCACTGTGCCGAAGATCACCGTGATCACCCGGAAGGCTTACGGCGGCGCTTACTGTGTCATGGGATCGAAACACATTCGCACGGACGTCAATCTCGCGTGGCCGACGGCTGAAATAGCGGTCATGGGGGCCGAAGGCGCGGTCAACATTATTTACCGGCGGGAGCTGAACGGCGCGGGCGGGGAGCTTCGGGAACAGAAGATCGCGGAGTTCAAGGACCGGTTCGCCAGTCCTTTTGTCGCGGCCGAGCACGGATTCGTCGATGACGTCATCGAGCCGCATGAAACCAGAGCCCGGTTGATTCGGGCGCTGCGCATGCTGGAAACGAAGGTCGACACCATGCCGCGAAAAAAGCATGGAAATATTCCTCTGTAAAATTCCATCATTCGGCTAAAATCAAGGGAACTCGCACCATACACCGCTTTGGCCATGTGTTCCGTTTATTACAGACGCTTTCGTCACCCATTACTGGGTGTGCTGGCAATGGCGACGATGGCCCACGCTCAGTTCAAAGAAGTCGGGCCGCCGCCATTCACACCGGCCGTGGCTCACCAGAAGATGAAGGCTCTGCTCGCGGACGTCAACGCGGCCAACCGTCAACAGACGGTTACGACAATATCGGGCTGGCTCGTCTGGTACCGCGACATCTTCGACGAGGAGCTGAGCGCCGCATGGAAGCGGGATGACCGGGCGAATCTGCTCCCGCTCGTCAAAGACCTGGCCGATGCGAAAGTGGCCTCCGCGATCGTCGAATTTTCCTGGCGGGAGCAGCGCGCCGCGACCTTTAATCTGACGTACGCCCCAATGTTTGTGGAACTCATGTCCCGTTACGCCGACAGCGCCCGGCCTGTGCTCGACGATCTGCTCGGCCGCAATGGACAATCGGCGCCGCAGCTTTCTCAATCCGAAGCCGAAAGCGTATGCCGGATCTTCATCGACATGCCGGACACCGACGCGTGGAGGCGAACGGCGCAACAGGTGCTTCCGCTCTATCGGCGCGTTGCCGAAGGTCTTCTGGATCAGGATGTCCGCAGCGACGACCAGGAGAAGTCGTGGCACGCACAGATGCTGCTCAAGGGACTGAGTCCGGGGAGTTCATCGGCCCGGTTCCCCACTCAGCCGCCGAGGAGAACCGGTCCGGTTCGCACCTCCGGCGCCTACGAGCCGCCGATAGGTGATGCCGTCTCGTCGCTCGGACCGAATCGGCCTGATCGAACAGACGAATCGGGGCCACCCGATCGCGCACTACCGCCGCCCGTCGCCGTTCAGCCTGCACCACTGGCTCCGAAGCCGCTTCCGTCTCCGCCCGTGGCGGCCGCATACAACGGGCCTCATTCCGGCACACTCGAATGCCGGGCCGGTGTCGTCATCCCACAAAACGGCGAATATGTGTTCCGGGATTTGCCGCCCGGGAAGCTACAGCTCGATTACGACATGAAAACATGGGACGTCCGAATCGCTCCCGGCGATGGCGGCGCGCAGAGGCTGATCCTGACCAATAAACGCCCACGACAGCAGAAGCGATGCACGGTACGCTGGAGCCTGGCTCCCTGATTTCGTACCTTTTCGGCCCTGGTCTGCGTCCAAATGGAAGCATTGTAATTCCGCTGCTATACTGCTAAGCAAGGACGGTCATACACCGGCATGAATCATAACCGCCGCTCTTTCTATCTCGTTCCTCTCCTGGTTCTGGGCTCCGCTGTAATCGGGGGCATGTATGGTCCTCATATGGCGACCGCCTCCGCCGCCAGCGCCAAAGACGACGACCTCGACCGCAGCATGAAGTCGTTCACCAAGGTGTATAGCACAGTCGAGCAGAATTTCGCCGATCCGGTCAGCCCCGACAAAGCGATCTATAAGGGCGCGATCCCGGAGATGCTGCGGACGCTCGACCCGCACTCCAACTTCTTCGACCCCAAGGATCTCGAGGGCCTGCGTGAAGACCAGCGCGGTCATTATTATGGCGTCGGCATGTCGGTGCAGGGCCGCAACGGAAAGACGATCGTGATGGCGCCCTTCGTTGGCTCGCCGGCATACAAAGCCGGCCTGCGCCCCGGCGACGTGATCGTCATGGTCAACGACAAGCCGACGGACAACCTCGATTCGACCAAGGTTGCCGATCTGCTGAAGGGACCCAAAGGCACGCCGGTCCAGATCAAAGTTTCGCGCGAAGGTGTCGACCAGCCGGTAGTGTTTAACATCATTCGCGACGAGATCAGCCGTAAGAGCGTGCCGGACGCGTTTCTGCTGAAGCCTGGCATCGGCTACGTTTTTCTCGAACAGTTCAACGAAACCACCAGCCATGAGATGGAAGAAGCGCTCAAGGCGATGGATGAGGACCATCTGAAAGGTCTGGTTCTCGACCTGCGCAGCAATCCCGGCGGACTGCTGAATGAAGCGGTCGCGGTCGGCGATCACTTCCTCCCGAAGAACGACGTGGTTGTGTCCCACAAGGGCCGCAACTCCGCCGAGCACGTCTATCAGGCAAAGAATGGAAATCACGGCCGCGATTATCCGATCGTCGTGCTGGTAAACCGGAACTCGGCGTCTGCCGCCGAGATCGTGTCGGGCGCGCTGCAGGATCATGACCGCGCGTGGATTCTCGGCGAGAACACGTTCGGCAAGGGTCTCGTCCAGACGGTTTATCCGCTGGCGGAAAACACCGGCCTTGCACTGACGACAGCGAAATATTATACGCCGAGCGGTCGCCTGATCCAGCGCGATTACTCGAACGTGTCGTTCTTCGATTACTACTACCGCAGCAATACCGAAGCCCGGAATCTCAACGACGTGAAGAGCACCGATGGCGGACGCGTGGTGTATGGCGGCGGCGGAATCTCCCCCGACGAGAAATACATGCCGGAGAAGCTCGATACCTTTGAGACGGAACTGCTCGTGAAGTACGCGCTTTCGAATTACACGCGGCATTTCTTCGCGACGCACAAGCAAAAGCTGCCGTCGGACTGGGCTGTCGACAAGCCAACCATGGATGATTTCCACAACTATCTGCTCGATCAGAAGGTGGAGTTCACCGAAGGCGACTACACGAAGGATTACGACTGGACGCGGCGCCGGCTGCAGGCTGAAATTTACAAGACCGCGTACAGCGTCGACGAGAGCCGCAAGTACGAAATCAAGACCGATCCCGAAGTGGAGCAGGCCATCGAGGCACTGCCCAAGGCCCAGGCGCTGATGAGCAACGCCAAAAAGATCATCGCCGAGAGGGCGCGAAAATAGCGCACGCGTTTCCGGAGAGTCTCTGGCGCAGATAGTCGTACTCGACACCGGTGGTCAATACTGCCATCTCATCGCTCGTAAAATACGGGAACTCGGCGTCTCGTCCGAAGTACATCCCAGCGAAATTCCCGCTGAGAGACTGGCGCACGCCCGCGGGGTCATTATCTCGGGCGGCCCGCACAGCGTTTACGACGACGGGAGCCCCTTCGTGCAGCGGGAGACGCTGGCGGCCGGCATTCCCGTCCTCGGCATTTGCTACGGCCAGCAGTTGATTGCACAGTTACTGGGCGGGTCGGTCGAAAAGGGAGACAAAGGCGAGTTCGGCCTCGCGATTCTCGATTTGCTTGACGGCGCCGGCGCTCATTCGCAACTGTTCCAGGGCATTCGCGATCACCAGCAGATCTGGATGTCGCATCGGGATAAGGTGACCGCTCCGCCGCCCGGTTTTCGCGTGCTCGCGACCACATCAACATGCGAGATCGCGGCGATTGAAGACTCCACGCGTCGGCTGTTCGGCGTACAGTTCCATCCCGAAGTCGTCCATACCACCCAGGGAAAGCGCTTCCTCGACAATTTCGTCTTCAGCGTCTGCGGGTGCGAGAAGGACTGGAACCCCGGGCAGCGCGTCGCGCTGGTCGAAGAGCAGATTCGGCAGCACGTGCGCGACCGCAACGTTTTCTTTTTCGTCAGCGGCGGCGTGGATTCGACCGTGGCTTTCACGCTGTGCCTGCGCGCGCTGGGGCCGGCGCGTGTGCGCGGCGTTTACGTCGATACCGGACTGATGCGCGAGGGCGAGACGGAGTTCGTCGAATCCACTTTCGCGAAACTGGGCGCCGGAGTCGTCGACATCGCGCATTGCCAGGAAGAGTTCCTCCATCCGCTCGAACTCGTACGCGAGCCGGAGCAGAAGCGGCATGTCATCGGCGAACAGTTCGTGCGTGTGCAGGAGCGCATCATCGAAGCGCGCGGCCTGCTCGACGGCCACTGGATTCTGGGCCAGGGCACAATCTATCCGGACACGATCGAATCCGGCGGATCGTCTTCCGACTCCAAAGCCGCGACGATCAAGACGCATCACAACCGCGTGCCGGGCATTCAGAAGCTGATGGAGTCGGGCCGCATCATCGAGCCCCTCGCGGAGTTCTACAAGGACGAAGTACGGGCCATCGGCCAGCAGCTCGGCTTGCCCGCGGAATTGCTGAACCGTCATCCGTTCCCCGGTCCGGGCCTCGCGATCCGCTGTCTTTGTTCGGAAGTCGAGGAGCCGGTGCGGCGCATTCCGGAAGGTTGGCTGATTCCGATTCGGTCCGTCGGCGTGCAGGGCGATTCGCGCAGTTACGCGCCGGTGCTGGCGATCGAAGCGTTCCCGTCGGAATCCGGCCGGCTGCAGGAAGAAGCAACCGAACTCGTGAACCGTACCGCGGAGGTCAACCGCGTGATCGCGCTGGTGACATCGCGCGAGACGCTCGAGCATCAGCGCGTGTTCGCGAGCTCGCTGACGCACGGCCGTGTGGCGCTCTTACGCAAGGCGGACGCGATCATCCGACAGATATGCCACGAGTCGGGATTCGAGTCGAAGGTCTGGCAGTTCCCCGTGATCGTGATTCCTGTGGGCACGGGCGAGTGCCGCGACTCCGTGGTGCTGCGCCCCATTCAATCGGTGGACGGCATGACCGCCGATTCCGTCCCGATGCCCGATGAGTTGTTGCTTGAGATGTGCCGGCGGCTGATGGGAATTTCGGAAATCGCCGCCGTCTACTACGATCTGACCCACAAGCCTCCAGGCACGATCGAGTGGGAGTGAACGCGCTCAGGGTAACAAGCGTGCTAGTCTTGAGTATCACCCCGGTGTAATATTCATGACCGTCCAGGATCTCCTCACCATTGTGCTTTTCGTCGCTGTAGCTTTGTGGTTCTCCGATGGCGGTCCAGGAACGCCGAAAAGAATCCATCTGCCGCTGCCAACGCGCAGCTGGTAGTCTCTCGTGGCGCCGGCGGGCTTTGCCTCAAGCAAGGCACCCGCAGCGCTCGGCACTCCTGCCGGCGTTCTTCGTTTCAGGGAACCAGCCGCTTAGAATCAAACCATGGCATACCCAGCGTCCTTCGACGCTGACGATCTTCCGGACACTCCGATTCCTCCCCCCGGCCAGTTCCCTTACACGCGCGGTATCCACGAGAACATGTATCGCGGCCGCCTCTGGACAATGCGCCAATTCTCCGGATTCTCCACCCCGGAAGAAACCAACAGCCGATACCGCTATCTGCTCGCCCAGGGACAAACAGGCCTCTCCGTCGCTTTCGATCTGCCCACCCTGATGGGCTACGACGCCGATCAGGAACAGGCGTATGGGGAAGTCGGCAAGTGCGGCGCGCCGGTATCTTCGCTCGCCGACATGGAGGCACTGTTCGAAGGCATCCCGCTCGAAAAGGTCTCGGTGTCGATGACGATCAATTCGCCGGCCGCCGTGATCTGGGCGATGTATCTCGCGGTCGCCGAAAAGCAGGGCGCCGATATTGCGCAGGTTTCGGGAACGCTGCAAAACGACATCCTGAAGGAATACATCGCGCAGAAGGAGTATATCTTTCCGCCCGAGCCTTCGATGCGTCTGGTCACCGACGTTATCGAGTTCGCCACCCGGCGGACGCCGCGCTTCAATCCGATTTCGATCAGCGGGTATCACATTCGGGAAGCGGGCTCGACCGCGCTGCAGGAGCTAGCGTTCACGCTGCGCGATGGCATCGAGTACGTCGAGCACGCGCTTGCCCGCGGTCTCGCGATTGACGATTTCGCGCCGCGGCTGAGCTTCTTCTTCAACGCGCATAACGGCTTCTTCGAGGAAATCGCGAAGTATCGCGCGGCGAGAACGCTCTGGGCAATCATCATGCGCGACCGCTTCGGATCGCATGACGAGCGCAGCCTCAAACTCCGCTTCCACGCCCAGACGGCCGGCTGCACCCTCACCTGGCAGCAGCCCTGGAATAACGTGGCCCGCACATCCCTGCAGGCGCTGGCGGCGGTGCTGGGCGGCGCGCAATCGCTGCACACCAACTCGCTCGACGAAGCGTGGGCGCTGCCGGCAGAGCATGCAGCCACGATCGCGCTGCGCACCCAGCAGGTGATCGCGTACGAAAGCGGCGTGACCGCGGAGCCCGATCCGTTCGGCGGCAGCTACTGTCTGGAGCGGCTGACGCTCGATCTCGAAGCCGGCGCGCGGGAATACATCCGGCGAATCGACGAAATGGGCGGCATGGTGGCGGCCATCCGGCAGGGATTTCCGCAGGCCGAGATCGCGCGCGCGAGCTACGAATTCCAGCAGAAAGTGGAGAAGGGCGAGGCTGTCATCGTTGGGGTGAATCGTTACCGTGCCGAGGCTGAAGAGCCCGTCGGGGCCCTGCGAATCGACCGCTCCGCCGAGACCCGTCAGGTTGACAAGCTGCACCGACTGCGTAAAACACGCAATAATGGGGATGTCGAGCGAACGCTCGACCAGCTTCGCCGCGCGGCTTCTGGCGGTGAGGCCCCGAATCTGATGCCGCCATTAATAGACGCCGTCCGCTGCTACGCCACACTGGGCGAGATTTGCGACGCGCTGCGCGGCGTCTTCGGGACATACGACGAGAAGCCGACTGTCTGACATGAGCTTTCCCATAAGGGTTCTGGTAGCCAAGCCCGGCCTCGACGGCCACGACCGGGGCGCGAAGATTATCGCGAGGGCGCTCCGCGACGCCGGCATGGAAGTCATTTATACTGGTTTGCGACAGACTCCGGAAATGATCGTGAACGCCGCCCTGCAGGAAGATGTGCAGGTGATCGGACTCTCGATTCTCTCCGGCGCGCACAACGCCATCGTGCCCCGCGTGCTGGAATTGCTGCGTGAGAAAGAAATGGCCGGCGTGAAAGTAATCGTCGGCGGCATTATTCCGGACGAAGATGCTCGTGAGCTGGAGAGGCAGGGAGTCGCTGCCGTATTTCAGCCTGGGGCGTCGCTCGGGACGATTGTCTCGGCCGTCCGGCAAGCGGCGGAAAACGCGTCCCGGGAAATGACGCCGGCCGCCAGGTGAGCGTACAGCGCTTGAGCAACAGCAGGGCAGAAGTTTCACACAGGAAGGAGCGCAACCGCATTGCGCCAGACACACAGGTGAATATGGATAAACACCTAAAGATCGCCGTATTTATCGATTTCGACAATATTGAAATCGGCGTCAAATCGACCCTGCAGCGCGAGTTCGATGTTTCGATCGTGCTCGAAGCGCTCAAGGAGCGGGGAGAAATCATCACCAAGATCGCCTATGCGAACTGGGGAAAACTGGAAAATTCGACGCGGCAGCTTTCCGAATATGCCGTGCAGATGGTCCAGCGGGACCCGTCGCCGCGCGGGGACAAGAACGGCGGCGACATCAATCTGGCGCTGGATGCGCTCGAGTTGGCCTTCACGCACGATCACATCAATGCGTTTGCGATCATCAGCGGCGACAGCGACTTCATGGCGCTGGTCAACAAGCTGAAGCAATACGACAAGACGGTGTTCGTGGTCGGCGGCAAAGCGTTCACGAGCACCATCCTGCAGAAGAATTGTCACGAGTTCATCAGCTACGAATCGATGCTCGACGACAACCGTCCGTCGCGTCCGCCGCGCGAGCATCATCAGCCGCAGGAGCGGGATCGCGGCGCTCAGCCGCAGAACTCTCCGCGCGAGCCCCGCCAGCAGGGCGGTGGTGGTGGGCAGCGGCGTCCGCCGGCGCTCGATCTGCAGCTGTCGATGCCGCTTGTGGAACGCGCGCTGCAGGTGCTGGAGCGGCGCGAAGTTCGTCCGCAACTCGGCTTACTGAAATCGACGATGCTGCAGCTCGACTCGAGCTTCAGCGAGCGCGCTTATGGCGCGGGATCGTTCACCGATTTCATCGAACGCCTGCGCAAAGCGGATCTCATCCAGGTCACGGGCGGCGAGGGCCGCTACATGATCCAGCGCAAGCGGACCGGCGCGCCGGAGAAGACGGTGCGTCCGGAAGAGGCGCTGCCGGCCCTGCGCGATGTGCTCGAAAATCACCGGATGGAAGTGGAAGACGGGGTGGCCGTGGATGACCTTGCCACGTGGGTGCGCGAAGAGTCGCCGAACTTCGACTGGAAGCAGTATGGCTTCCAGGAGTTCAGCGAGTTTCTGAATTACGCGCAGGATAAAACTGTCGTCCGGATGGAACCCCACGAGGACACACAAAGCCTGCTGGTTTATCTGGGCCCGGAATTCCATCCGCCCGCCCTTCCGGAGCCTGTGCCGGAGCCTGCTCCCGAAGAGACCGATGAGGAAGTGGAGGAGCCGCAACCGCTCGTCCCCGGACAACCGACCGCGGGATCCCCACGTGTCAAGAAAGGCACGAGGAAAGCCGGGGCCGACGTGGATGGCAACATCGTGGCTCCGCCGAGGCGACCGCGGAAGGCGGCGGCTCCCCGGAAACGGAGAGCCCCGGCCGGGAACGGCTGACTCGCGGCCAGGAACCAAAACAGGCTGCTGCCGCGCGGACAGCGACGTCATTTATCGGCGGCCGCCGCGGAATCCGCCTGATCTCGCGGCAAAGCCTCCCGCGGCAAACCCTCGTGCAGGCACTCCGCGACTTATGAAGCCTCGACTGGCAACTCCACCGCGGAAGCCCGTCCCGAACCCCGGTCGGGCTCCGAACCGGTACGGCGCATACACGCTGTATCCGGGCGAATAGAACGGATACCCAAACGGGCTGTAAAAAAACCCGTCACCGGGCAGCCATGACCACGCCGCGAACGCCGGATTCCAATACCAGCCCGTGCCCCAGTACGATCCATATCCCATATAGATGTTCTGTGCAGTGGCACTGTTCGCTTCGGCCAGATAGCCGGAACGCACGCTGCTCCACCGGTACAAGTCGTCTTCCGCCTTGCGATCGAAGCTCACCGTCTTAAGAGGCTCGCCCGTGACCGCAACTTCCTTGCCGCGCCCAAGTTCCTTCGATTGCCCGTTTTCAGTTACGCGCAGCTTGCCATCGATCACCTCGACGCGGTTCTGAGCGCTGTCAAATCGATAGAGTCCCGCTTTCAAAATGGTCGCGGTCGCTCCATGTTCGAGCACGTCGACCTGCGCATCTTTCAGCTTTTGGTCGACTTCGACCATCGCATCGCCCCGGACGACCTCAATAGAGGGGTCGACGAGGCGGTCCGATACCAGTCGGAGTTCACTGTTGCTTCCCTCCCGCACAAACACGCCTGGAGAAAGGAGCATTTCCACTTTGCCGTCGCCGGTCGACAGCGTTTGATTCGCCGTCAGCCGGGTATTTTCGTTCAGCTTTTCACTGAGCGCGCGGCCGTTGATCGACGCCTGCCCCTCCACGTAGTTAATCGTCCCAGGAAGGGCAGTTCGCACGGTCTGCCCGCTGACGCCAGCCGCTCCACATAACCCGAGCAGCCCGATCATAGTCAGAGACCATTGTTTGCTCATGTTTTGTTTACCCAATGCTTTAGATGTGAGGATCCAGCAGAAGGTTTCCAATACCGATCTAAGATGCTTTTAAAATCAGACAGTTAGGCTGTGAATTTCCTGAGCAAATCGTAGAAGGAGGCAGACGGCCCTCTATAGTTCTCTGAAAGCGACGCGAATAGTACTTTATGAGTACTGGTACTGTATATCGTTCGTTTGGTACTATCAAATGGTGTTGAACTACACTTGGGATGAAGTCGAAGCCGAATTAGTCCTCCGGAATCTGCAGCAGCCTATTGATGAGCGGGAGAAGCTCCGGAATTACTATCTCAGGCTCCGCGAAGAATGCCGGGTCGTAACCGACACGGCAAAGTCCCTTATCCAGTTCGGCCGCGAATAAGCGAACCGCCGGCCCTGCGCCTCTTCCCATCTACACTCGGTGAATGCCCGAGATTCCCCAGCCTGAGTTGCGCCATGTCGCCGATCTGATCGTGCGCGTCGGTGAGCCAATCGAAATAGGATGTGGCGGCCACACGCGCCGTGTAATCCCGATCCCTGGCGGTGAAGTAAGGGGTCCCCGGCTGCGAGGCACAGTGCTCCCCGATGGCGCCGATTACCAGACGATTCACGAGGACGGACTGACCGATCTTCACGCGCGCTACGTGATCGAAACGGAAGAGCGCACAGGCGGAAGGTCCGTTGTTCGCGGTGCGGAAACGGCCGCCACGCGGATCTATGTCGAGAACTCAGGAATCCGGCGCGGTCCGCCGGAGTTGATGGAAAAGCTGCGGCGCGGAGAGATTGTCGATCCGGCCCTGATTTATTTCCGGTCCACGCCGCGGTTTGAGACAGCATCGCCGGAATACGAATGGCTGATGCGAAGTTTGTTTTTGTGCTCCGGAGCGCGTTATCCGGATCGCGTGGAGATGCGGTTCTTCGAAGTGGGTTGAGCGACGCCAGGCGAGCGCCCGCACGATTGCCGGCACGGCGGGCGGGAGCGCCCGCGCCACGATGTAAATCCGAGAATGCGGGCTATCGCCCCACCACGCCAGCCAGTGGACTGCTTGCGCTCGCGTACAACTTCATTTCCATTCGTCCGGCTTCGAACGCCAGCCGCCCAGCCTCCACGCCAAGCTTCATCGCGACCGCCATCTTCTCCGCGTCGTCGGCCGCCGCGACCGCGGTGTTCATGAGGATGCCGTCCGCACCCATCTCCATGGCGATGGCTGCGTCCGACGCCGTGCCCACACCAGCATCCACGATCAGCGGGACCTCCGTGATCATCTCGCGCATGATCCGCAGATTCGTCAGATTCTGGATACCCAGCCCCGAGCCGATCGGCGCGGCGAGGGGCATCACGGCCGCGGCGCCCGCGTCGATGAGCCTGCGCGCATTTACGACGTCGTCGTTTGTATACGGCAGGACGACGAAGCCTTCCTTCGCCAGGGTCTTCGTCGCTTCGAGGAGGCCGGCGTTATCCGGGAACAGCGTCTTCTCGTCGCCGATCACTTCGAGCTTCACCCAGTTCGAGAGCCCGACCTCGCGGCCCAAACGCGCGGTACGGATCGCGTCATCAGCCGTGTAGCAACCGGCGGTGTTTGGCAGAATGAACATCCGATCGCGATCGATGTAATCGAGCATGGATTCGTTCGAGCGGTCTGTAAGGTTCACCCGGCGGACCGCGACCGTCACCACTTCCGCCCCGCAGGCCGCGTGGCAGCGCGCCATTTCCCGGAAGCTGCGGTATTTGCCGGTGCCGATCATCAGGCGCGAGCGAAACGTACGTCCGGCTATCGTGAGAGCCATGCTTACAGTTTACGTTCGGCCAATATGCAGCGCCGCGATGCCGAGCGTCAGATACTCCCATTCGACCCGCGCGAAACCCGCATCTTCGATCATGCGCGCGAGGCCCGGCGCGTCGGGAAACTTCCGCACCGACTCCGGAAGATAACGATATGCATCGGGTGCGCCCGAGATCGCACCGCCGATCACCGGCAGCACGCGGCGCGAATACCAGTTGTAAACCGTGGCGAACGCCGCGTTAGGGGGCTGCGTGAATTCCAGAATCGCGAGCGCGCCGCCGGCGCGGAGCACGCGCCGCATCTCGATCAACCCGGCTTTGTAATTCGTCAGATTGCGGTATCCGAATGCGATCGTGACCAGATCGAGACTCGCATCGGGGAAGGGAAGCGCGAGCGCATCCGATTCGACGAGAACCGATTGCAACCGGTCGCGGCGGATTTTCTCCCGCGCGCCGGTCAGCATGGGGTGGCAGAAATCGCTGCCGATCAACCGGCGCCCTGCGACGCGTTCGAGCGCGATCAACAGATCGGCCGTACCGCAAGCGAGGTCGAGCACAACCGCGCCGGGACGCCGCAGGATGTCGCGCACCCGCTCCACCGTGCGATTCCGCCAGTACCGGTCGATATTCGCCGAGAGCAGGTGGTTCGCAAGATCGTAGCGAGGGGCGACGCGGCCGAACATCGACCGTACCCACCGCGATGCTTCCTGTTCGGATTTGGATCCCTCTGGAGTCGTCCCCTCGGCGGCCTGTGCGCTCAAGCGGCCGCCCTGGCCCGGCAATCCGCCAGCGCATGATCGATCGCATGCTGCACGGCGGCGATCGAAACGTCCGAGCGCACCACCACTTCGCCGATCTTCACGGGCAGCACGAAATGAATCCGGTTCTGGATCGTCTTCTTATCGCGCAGCAGCCGCACCTGCAATTCGGTCCGGCCCACGTGGTCGCACGCGGGAATGGGCCCATAACCGTCGAGCACGTCGATGATCGTGGAGCTGTCGCTGTGCGGAAGAATGTTCATGTCTTCGGCGAGATAAGTCGCGGCGCGCATTCCCCAGGCGATCGCTTCGCCATGCAGGAACCGCGTGTACTTCGTCTCAGCCTCGAGCGCATGTCCGAATGTGTGACCGAAGTTCAGAATGCGGCGGAGGCCGGACTCGCGCTCGTCGGCGGAGACGACTTCGGCTTTGATCCGAACCGATTCAGCGATAATGTGATCCACAACGTCAGGCGATTGTGCGAGCACTTCGTCGCGGCGTTCCGCCAGAATCCTGAACAACGGCGCGCTGACAATGACGCCCGACTTGATGATCTCGTAGAGCCCTGCCCTGTATTCGCGCGGCGGCAGCGAAGCGAGCACCGCCGGATCGATCAGAACGGCTACCGGCTGGTGGAAGCTTCCAATCAGATTCTTACCCGAAACAAGGTTGACTCCGGTCTTGCCTCCCACCGCGGCATCTACCTGCGCAAGCAGCGTCGTCGGCACCTGGATTACCGGGATTCCGCGCATGAATATCGCGGCGAGAAAGCCCGCCATGTCGGTAATGATTCCGCCGCCGACGGCGACGATCACGCTCGTCCGGTCGGCGCCGCGCTCGACCATCCGTTCGGCGAGCTGCTCCACCGGGGCGATGCGCTTGTTGTCCTCGCCGCCGGTCAAAAACAGGACCTCGGAATCTCTCTGACCGAGCGCCGCGGTTACGTCTTTGCCATAGAGCCGCCAGACATCGGCGGTGGAGACGAAAAAGATGCGGCCGTGTGCTTTGGGCAGGAACTCCGCGAGACGGCTGATGACGCCGCGCTCCACAATCGCCGGGTAGGTGCGATCCGGTGTTGCGACCTGGAATTGAGGCATTTACCCTAATATAGCGGCCCGGCCACGTCGGATGCGTAATTCCGGCAAGCGGAATCGTGACCATTCGCGCACCGGATTTCGCGTTCCGTGCGGCGGCACACCTTAAGTGTGGCGCGAGCGTGATGAGGGCCTCGCGAGTGTCCGGCTCCTTGTGGGCAATGACCCGGTTGGGGCCGGGTCCAGCGAGTGTTACTTCAAAGAGAACGACGGCACTTTCGCGTCCGCCTGCGCCAGCAGGGCCCTGGCCTCGCGGCCGCGGTGCATCGTCTTCAAAAGATCCGCATAGCGGCGGATCAGCGCGTTCTGCAGCATCTGATATTCCGGATGCCCGCGGCCGATCCGGATCGCCTGCTCGTAATCCCGCGCGGCCGCGGTCGCGTTCCCGGCGCGATCTTCCACCACCGCGCGATTGGCAAGCGCGGCTGCGAACGGCATGGATTCATCGCCGAACGAAACGCTCATCGTCGCGGCGGCGCGCGCGGCGTAGTCGCGGGCGAGGGGAAACTCGCCGCGCGCGGAGAACACGTCCGCCAGCATCTCCATCAGCCAGGCAATCTGCGGGTGGACGTCTCCGAATACCGTGCGGTCCACTTCGAGAGCGCGCTGCCATTCATCCTCCGCGAGGGCAAGCTTGTTTTCCGCGCGGTAGAGTTCCCCGAGCGAGCTGTGCATTCCCGCGGCCAGCTCGGGCGGCGCTTCCGCATCGTTTTCGAGGAATTTCAAAGAGCGGCGCAGCAGGGGCTCGGCCCGCGCCGGCGAACCTGATTGCAGCCACGTGCTCCCGAGACCGCGCAGCACGATCGCCTCGGTGCGCCGATCCTGCTCGTGGCGCGCGATATCCAGAGCGGCATTCCATCGTTCGATGGCGCGGCTCCATCGCCCGTTCTGACGATCGATATCCGCGAGACCGATGAAAGCGGCCGCTCGTTCGCGCGGCGCCATGTCAGCCGCGTTGGCGGTCTCCTGGAACAGCGGTTCGGCTTCCGTGTCTCTTCCCTCTTCGCGCAGCAGGTCGGCCAGATTGTTGCGGATCAGCACTTCCAAGTGCGTGTTGTCCGGCGGCGCGGCCAGCAATTCACGCAGAAGTTTTTCGGCCTCCGCGTAGTCGCCCGCGCTGCGATAGCGATTCGCCAGATTGGCGGCCGCGGCGGCGAGTTGTGCGGCTCTGGCGGGGTCCGCTGCCCCTTCGCGCCGCGCCTGTTCGAGCCATGACTTCGCTTCAGCGAGGCGAGCGGATGAATTCAGCGAAAGCGGCTGTTCGGCCCGGAGGCTTTCGAGCAGGATGCCTGCGGTGAGAGACACGAATATCGTGAGCGCGGCGAAGACGCGCATGGGAATTTCCTCCTGAATTTGTTTTGGCGCCGGAGACACTTCCGGCCGCGCTATTTTGACAGCATCACGCCGGCAATAGTCGCTCGCTCACGAGCCGGCACCGCTGAAGGGGATGACCGGGTCGCGGCTCGGTACGACGGTGAATTTGCTGAGCCGCGCACGTCAGTAAGCGGTGCTTCGCGGCCGCGAGATGCAGATACGAGGAGCGAGGAACTGCTGCCTGCTCAACCACAGTATGCCATCGGGAATTGAATTTGTGGTGACGAAATCGACAGGATTAAGAACTTCTATCGAACGCTGCTGGCCGCCATGAGCAGGTCACAAAAGCCATGGCCTGCGTTACAGTTTGAAATGGCGATGGACTGCGACTTTCTGGTCATTGGCGCCGGCATCGCCGGTCTGCGGGCGGCAATCGAGCTGGCGAAGTCCGGAACCGTTCTCGTCATTGCCAAGGATTCGTTGCGGGAGTCCTCTTCCGAATACGCCCAGGGAGGAATTGCCGTCGCCCTGAGCGACGATGACGAGGTCGCCCTCCATGAGCAGGACACTCTCTACGCCGGCGACGGTCTCTGCGATGCCGCCGCCGTGCGGACGCTTGTCGAGGAAGGCCCGGCGGCGATTCAGGATCTGATCGACTGGGGCGCGGAGTTCGATCGCGAGGGCCAGAAGCTCGCGTTCACGCGCGAAGGCGCGCACAGCCGCAACCGGATACTGCACGCGCACGGCGATTCCACCGGACGGGAGATCGCCCGCACGCTCTATCGCAAAGCGGCGTCGCTGCCGGACGTGCGGTTCGAGAGCTACAGCGCCATCACCGACGTATTGCTGGTGGATGGCAGGGCGGCGGGTGCGGTGATCTTCGATGAGAAGAACGGCACTCTCCGCGACCTTCGCGCACGTGCCGTATTGCTCGCGACCGGCGGGCTCGGCCGCGTATTCAAAGAGACCACCAATCCGGACGTCGCCACGGGCGACGGTGTCGCGATGGCGTGGCGCGCGGGCGCCGAAATCAGCAACGTCGAGTTCGTGCAGTTCCATCCGACCGCACTCCATGTTGAGGGAGCGCCGCGCTTCCTGCTCTCCGAAGCGCTGCGCGGCGAAGGCGCGGTGCTGCGCAACAGGAACGGCGAACCGTTCATGGAGCGCTATCACGAGCTGAAGGATCTGGCGCCGCGCGACGTGGTTTCGCGATCGATCGTGACCGAGATGCGCCGCACCGGATCGCCGCATGTCTGGCTCGATTTGACTTCGCGCGACGCCGCATTCATCCGGAATCGCTTCCCGCGCATCTACGAGACGTGTCTCGCATACGGCGTAGATATCGCGCGCGAGGCAGCGCCCGTGCATCCCGCCGCGCATTATGCCATGGGGGGCGTGTGGTCGGATCTCGAAGGACGCAGCACCGTGCAGGCACTCTACAGCGCGGGCGAGGTGGCCTCGACGGGCGTCCACGGCGCCAACCGGCTCGCCAGCAATTCGCTGCTCGAAGCGGTGGTGTTCGGCCTCCGCGCGGGCCGGGCGATGGGCTCTCATGCGGGCGATCGCATCGCGGGCACGCCGGTGCGTCCCGCGATCCTCGCACCGGATATGGCTGAGCGAAAGGTCCGCGAGCTTACGTGGGAGCACTGCGGAATTGTGCGGGATCGCCGGGGGCTCGAATGTGCGATCGGCGCGCTGGGGAAAAGCGAATGGTCCCCCGTCGGGCAGCCGGCACTTGCCGCGATCGAACTCCGCAACATACATCAGGTCGCCAGCCTGATCGCGCAGTCCGCGTTGTGGCGTGAAGAAAGCCGGGGCGCGCACTTCCGCACCGATTTCCCGGAGAAGCGGCGCGAGTTCGAGCACCCCTCCCGCATCTCGCGGACACACGCGGTAACGGACGTTTGAACAATCCGCCGCCATTCCTGCGGTTCGCCGCGCTGGCGTTGGCCGGCGCCGGGGCGCTTCAGGCCGGCAGTCCGTGGAATATTCTTTGGGCGGGCCCGGCTATCCTGCTCGCGAGCCTGATGATCGCGTGGGGCGCCGAGGCCACGCAGTTCTTCCTCGCCCAGGGTATCGCGCTGGCGCTGCTCGCGCTGCTGCAGACGCTGCCGGAATTCGCTGTCGAGGCGATTCTGGCGTGGCACCGCGACGTGCCAGATCTCTTCGCCAACCTCACCGGCGCCCTGATGCTGCTCACCGGGATCGGCTGGCCGATGATTTACTTTTCCGCCGCCACCGCCCACCGGCGGGAGCACCAGCAGCCGATGCGCGTGATTGAGCTGGAGGACGAACATGCCGTCCAGGTAGCCGCCCTTTTCGCGGCGCTCGTCTGGCAGTTCGTGGTGTGGTGGAAAGGCGAGTTGAATCTGCTCGACAGCGCCGTGCTGCTGGCGATCTATGTGGGGTATTTGTGGGTGATGAGCCGCCTGCCGCCCGAGGAGCGCGAGGCGATCGGCGAGATTGGCCGCGCGCCGCGCGCGATCGTGCTGGCGCCGAGGCCCTTGCGCGTTTTTGCCATCCTGGCGTTGTTTGTGATCGGCGGCGGCGCTGTCTTTCTGGTTGTCGATCCTTTCCTCGCCGGTTTGTTCGGATTGTCAACGCTCATCGGAATCTCGCGTTACCAGTTCATCCAATGGATTGCGCCGTTGGTTTCCGAATCGCCGGAGGGGATTTCAGCGTTTTATTGGGCGCGCGATTACCGGCGCGCGTCCATCGCACTGATGAATATGGTCTCAAGCAACATCAATCAGTGGACCCTGCTGGCTGGTCTGCTGCCCGTCGTGCTGTCGCTGAGCGCGGGGCGAGCGACGCCGATTCCGCTGGATGCAATGCAGAGCCGCGACCTCCTGTTGACGCTCGCGCAATCGTTGCTGGGCGCGATCCTGCTTTTGGATATGCGGCTCCGGTGGTACGAAGCCGCCGCTTTACTTGTGCTGTTTCTGGTCTCGTTCGCCGACATCAGGGGCGGCATCCGGATTTACGTGATGTGGATTTACTTCGCCTGGAGCGGCGTCGAAATCTTCCGGCTTATTTTTCGGAATCGCGGAAATGCACGGCCAAACGCCCTGGGGCGTCTGCGGAGTGTACTGACCGGCTCGAATTAAGGCAGGCGACGGAAAACGATCGCCTGCCCACGGAACTATTCTTCGTCTTCGTCCTCGTCTTCATCGTCGAGGTCTTCCTCATCCATGTCGTCGAGATCTTCGTCCTCGTCTTCGAGGTCTTCGTCGTCGTCTTCATCGTCCACATCGTCTTCGTCGAGCACGTCGTCTTCTTCCTCTTCGTCCTCTTCCTCTTCGTCGTCGAGATCGTCCTCGGCCTCGATGTCCTCGTCATCGTCGAGGTCGTCGAAGCTCAAATCGTCGGGATTGCGTTTGGGCGGGCTCATCACCCAGCTCCGCGCGGTCGTGAAGTTTTCCAGGTACTCCATATCTCCTCTTTGCCCGTGGCGCCCGAAATCGTTCCAGCGGCACGAAGCGCCGCTACTGCCCCTTCGTTTGCAGTTTACACGGTCGGAGCGTGCGCGCAAGAGCGCACAGGCCGAAGGCGGCAAAGCAAGGAAAAGCCATCGCCGGGGTGCTGCGTTACACTGGAATTTCACTGAAAATGAAGCCGCGAATACGTTCCACGACGGTACTATGCGTGCGTCGAGATGGGAAAGTGGTGATGGCGGGCGACGGGCAGGTCACGCTCGGGTCGGAAGTGCTTAAATCCACCGCGCGCAAGCTGCGCAGAATCTACAACGACAAAATCGTAGCTGGATTCGCGGGCTCGACCGCCGATGCCTTTTCGCTCTTTGCGCGTTTTGAAGCCAAGCTCGAGCAATTCAACGGAAACCTGCCGCGCGCGGTCGTTGAGCTCGCCAAGGACTGGCGCACCGATAAAGTCCTTCGGCATCTGGAAGCTCTGCTGCTCGTGGCCGACGCGAAAAATACGTTCATCCTGAGCGGCAACGGCGATGTGATCGAGCCCGATGAAGACGTCGCGGCGATCGGCTCGGGCGGCCCGTTCGCACTCTCGGCGGCGACGGCGCTGCTTCGCCACACGAAACTTTCCGCCCGCCAAATCGTGGAAGAGGCCATGAAGATCGCGGGCAAGACCTGCATTTATACGAACGACAACGTGACCTACGAGGAACTGGCGGCCTGACATGGTGATTTACCTGCCCGGACAATCGGTCGAAGAGGGTCCGGCACTCGACGAATTGACGCCCCGCGAAATCGTCCGCGAGCTTGACAAGTACGTGATCGGCCAGCCCGATGCCAAGCGGGCCGTGGCCATCGCGCTCCGCAATCGCCTGCGGCGGCAGAAGCTTCCACCCGAAATGGCCGATGAGGTAATGCCGAAGAACATCCTCATGATCGGGCCCACCGGCGTCGGCAAGACCGAATTGGCGCGGCGCCTTGCGAAGCTGGCCAACTCACCGTTCATGAAGGTGGAGGCGAGCAAGTTCACCGAGGTCGGATACGTCGGGCGAGACGTCGAATCGATGATCCGCGATCTGGTGGATATCGCGATTGACATGATCCGCGAAGAAAAGCTCGACGAGATCGGCGATCGAGCCGAGGCCAGCGCGGAGAATCGCCTGCTGGATCTTCTCGTCCCGCCGGCGCCCGAAAATGCCGACGACAATGCCAAAACGCGCGAGAAGCTGCGCGAGCGTCTGCGCGAAGGCAAACTCGACGAGCGCATGGTCGAAGTGGACGTGAAAGACCGCGCTCCGACTTTCGAAATCGCCAGCAACGTGAATCTCGAAGAAATGGGGATCAACATCAAGGACATGCTGCCCGCGATGTTCGGCTCCCGCGGCTCGAAGAAGCGCAACATGCGCGTGGCCGACGCGATGGATTACCTTGTCCAGGAAGAAGAGCAGAAGCTCATCGACATGGACCAGGTGACGCGCGTCGCGCTCGATCGCGTCGAGTCGAACGGCATCATCTTTCTCGACGAGATCGATAAGATCGCGGGCAGGGAAGGCGGGCATGGTCCTGATGTCAGCCGTGAGGGCGTGCAGCGCGACATCCTGCCGATCGTCGAAGGCACCACGGTGAACACCCGCCACGGTTTTGTGCGCACCGATCACATCCTGTTCATCGCGGCGGGCGCGTTTCACGTCTCGAAGCCCAGCGATCTGATTCCCGAGCTGCAGGGCCGCTTTCCCATACGCGTCGAGCTGAAATCGCTCACCGTGGAGGATTTTGTCCGCATCCTCAAAGAACCGAAGAATGCTCTCGCCAAACAGTACGTCGCGCTGCTCGAAACCGAAGGCATCAAGCTCAACCTGACAGACGACGCGCTGGAAGAAGTCGCGACGTTCGCGGCGAAAGTGAACGAGTCATCAGAGAACATCGGCGCGCGGCGGCTGCACACGATCATGGAGAAGCTGCTCGAAGAGATTTCATTCGAAGGGCCGGACCTGCGGAAGAAGAACGTAAAGGTCGATTCCGCCTACGTCCGCAAGCAGCTTGCGGACATCGTGAAAGATCAGGATCTCAGCCGGTATATTCTCTGATGCGCGCGTCGGCGGCCCTGCTGTCAACGCTGCTTCTGGCGGGCTGCGGATATGTCGGCGAGCCGCTGCCGCCGGCACAAAAAAGACCGGTGCGGGTCGTCGATCTCTCGGCTGTCGAGCACGGAACGAAGATCGTAATTCGCTTCACGATTCCGAAAGTCACGACTGAGAATCTTCCCATCAAAGGCACGCCGGAGATCGACCTTCGCGTTGGGCCGCCGCCCGATCCCTTCGTGCTGCAGGAATGGCAGCGTACGGCCGAGCGCGTGCCGGTTGCCGCGACGGGTGACGCCGCGCGCGTTGAAGTGGACGCAGCGAAGTATTACAACAAGACAGTCGATATCGCGGTGGATGTGCGGGGTCCGCACGGCCGCAGCGCGGGCATGTCGAACTTCCTGATGCTGCCGGTAGTTCCCGCGCTCCCGACGCCTGAGGCATTCGTGGCGAAAGACGCGCCCGATGCCGTGGAACTCCAATGGCGCGCCGCCGCGCCGGAATTTCGCATCTTCCGCAAGCTGCGGGGCGAGCAGGAACTGATGCAGATTGCCACGTCGACGACGCCTTCGTACCTTGATAAGACGATCGAATACGGCAAGACTTATTCGTACTACGTGCAGTCGATTCAGAAGACCGGCGATACCTATGCGGAAAGTGACATCTCCGGCATCGACGCTTTCCGGCCCGTGGACCACTTCCCGCCCGCGGTGCCCGTTGGCGTTACTCCGGTGCCTGGCACCCAGAGCATCGAGCTTGTTTGGCAGCCGAATACCGAGAAGGATTTCGCCCGCTACCGGGTCTATCGCGACGGGCAGCGGATCGCCGACGATGTCACGGCGCCGGCGTATAGCGATCGCACCGTCAAACCGGGAGTGAAATACAGCTACCAGGTGAGCGCTGTCGATACGGCCGGTAACGAGAGCCGGAAATCGGCCGCGGTCGATTCGACGCTGCCATAATGCCGGCGCTCGTGCGCTGTAAACATGCCGGATAATGCGCCGGGGGAAAACGCCTTCAACGCACCACAAATTCGTCAACATCGACAAACCGGTCGGTAGCCTCGGCGCGCTTCCGTCCAGTGACCGTAACCTCAAACTTGTGCCAGCCCCGCGGCAGATTGTCATACACCGTCCGCGACTGCCATTCCGGCTTCAGACTATATTGATCCAGTTCCCCCTGCAATACACCGTCGATCTTCACTGCGCCGATCCCGCGATTGAACGCTTTCGTGTAGATCCAGGTGATCGAGGTCCCCTCGAACGCCACGCTGGCGGAGGATTGCGCGAAACTAGAAAAGCTGACCGATCCGCCCGCCGCCCGAGCGAACGACGCGTGCGTCCAGACCCCGAAATACTCCACGTCCGGGTTGCCATCGTCAAACGTGCCGGTCAGTTGCCGCGGCGGAATGGGACCAGGTTCCCGCGGTTGCCTGTTAGAGTGTAATCTTCGATGTCGAGCAACAGATCACGGCTCTATTCGGCCCTACAGGTCGGTCTGCCGTTCCTGCTCTTTCTTTCTCTCGCCGGAAACGGGATCTTTGAATTCTTTGGTGGCGACGATGTCATGAACCTGTTCACATACTTGTCGCAGCCAATGACCCATTGGATCTTAGGCGCGATTGAGTTCTGGTCAAGTGCCTGGTATCGTCCGCTTGGGGGGATCGTTCACCTGGCGTTGTTTCATTTGTTTGGCTTTCACGCACTCCCTTTCAAGATATTTCTATTCGTCGCGTTGTGTTTCAATCTGATTCTTTACTTCCGCGTCGTCAGGACGCTCTCCGGCTCAAGCCAAATAGCATCATGGGCGCTTCTCTTCTGCTCTTACCATGCAGTCCTCGACGGCCTGTATCTGGATTTCGGAACAATTTATGATGTGCTGGGATACTCCTGCTACT
>DASZLP010000047.1:0-35305 GCA_035552355.1 Bryobacteraceae bacterium
TTCGTCAGCGCCACCATCCCGCGCTCATAGCTGCGGATCAGCGCGCCTTCGGTCGTTGCCATCGGGACATAGAAAAGACCGCGCGCGTTTTGCCCCTGGATCAGGACGGGACCTGCGACGCCCATCGGCACATGCGCGACGCCGATCGGGTTCTCGATGTTGCCGCGCATCAGCTCGGAGTCCCATGACAAGCTGCCGACGTGCCGCAGGTCCGCGCCGGTTTTGCGCTCCACCCAGCCGCGGCGGCGGCCGACGCGCTCAAGGTCATAGCCGTTGTCTTTCAGGCGTGGGAGAAGATCCTCGGGCCCGATCTCGATAGCCTGGACGTCCTCTAGTTTTTCCATAGCCGGATCACCAGGGCGGCGTTGTTGCCGTCGCACGAGAAGGCATTGACGAGAGCATACTCGCCGGAAAACGGCTGCGCGTCGGCCGATAGACGCAGACCGGAGTCGGTGCAGGTGAATCCCGTTGTTGGCGGCACTTGTTGCCGCTCGAGCGCGAGCCCGGCGGTGAGTGCGCAGAACGCTCCGGACGCGCCCATCGCTTCTCCGGTCGCCGCTTTCGGCGCCGACACCGGAATCTTCGCCAGGCGGTCGCCGAAGACGTTGCGAAGCGCGTGCGCTTCCATCGCGTCGCCCGCGCGGCTCCCGTTGGCGCCGGCGACGATGCAGCCGATGTCGTCCGAACCGATGCCGGTTTCTTCGAGAGCCTGCGTGATTGCCTCGGTCGCGCCTTCGCCCCGGACGTGATATCCCATAATTTCGCGCGCATCATGGGCCGCGCCGAAGCCGAGAATTTCGACGAGCGGCGTGGCGCCGCGCGACTTCGCGGTCTCTTCCGTCTCCATCATCCAGAGCGCGGAGCCTTCGCCCGCGGCGGTTCCGTCGCGCTCCGTTCCGAACGGTTTAACGCGCCCTGTCGGAGAAGCCAGATTCAGCTTGCGGAATCCCAGCGACGCTTCGTCGCAGACTTCTTCCATGCCGCCGGCCATCAGATACTTCGCGCGGCCGAAGCGCAGGAACTCCGCGGCGTGCTGGATGGCGTAGAGCCCTGAAGACAGGCCCGCACAGATCGTCGAATTCACGCCGCGCAGCTTGTGCTTGATAGCCGCCTGCCCGGCCGGCGCGTTAATAACGGTGTTCGGAAATTCCATCGGACTGACCAGCGCCGGACCTTCGGTGAGTCCGCTCCAGTCGAATGCGGCGATGCTGTGGACGCCGCCGAAGAGAGTGCCGCAGACGAGGCCGAGATCGGCATCGCCTTCACCGGCCGCGTCCTGCAGAAGGCCCGTGGCGCTCAGGGCCATTTGTGCGGCCACGCAGAGGAAGCGCGTACCGCGATCGAGGACGCGCACGCCTTTGTTCCCCAGCCATGGCGTTGGATTGAATTCCGCAAACTCGGAAGCGACAGTGCCGGGAAAGCGGGTGCTGGGTTGTATCGAGGAAGCGCCGTTCCATAGCGCATCGGCGAATGCATCGATACCGGCTCCAAGCGGGGAAATCACGCCGGCTCCTGTGACAACAACGCGCGGAGTCATCCCTGGCAGCCTTGTGGCGCGGGCACTCGCGCTGAATCGAAGAGCAAGCGCCGGCACGGCGGGCGGGAGCGCCCGCGCCACGGGTTGATGATCCTAGTCCCGATGATCCTAGTCCCCATAGCGTCCCAGACACAGCGATGCGTTATTCCCACCGAACGCATAAGCGTTATTCAACACTACTCGCGGATCCACCCGCCGCGCCTCATTCGGCACAATGTCGAGCCCGCACTCCGGATCGGCTTCTTCATGATTGATCGTCGGCGGGATCCATCCTGTGTCAATCGCCAGCGCGCAGGCCGCGGCTTCGATCGCGCTCGCCGCGCCCATCGTGTGTCCCAGCATCGACTTGATCGAGCTCATCGGAACCTTCGTCGCATACTCCGCAAACAGCGTGCGCACCGCGAGCGATTCAATGCGGTCGTTCGTCGGAGTACCAGTGCCGTGGGCGCTGATGTAGTCGATGTCCCGGACACCCCTGCCGCTATCTTTCATCGCCGCGCTCATCGCGCGGATCGCGCCGTCAGCCTGCGGATGCGCCGCCGTCATATGATGCGCATCGCAGCTAACGCCGTAACCGAGAATCTCCGCGTAAACCTTCGCTCCGCGCGCCAACGCTCCGTCGAGGGTTTCGAGGACCAGCATCCCGCTGCCTTCCCCCGGCACCATCCCCTTGCGGTTTTTATCGAATGGCTGACAGCGCTCGGGGGCAATCGCCCCGAGGCGCGCGAATCCTAAATAGGGGATCCGCGAGAAAGCATCGGCTCCGCCCGCGAGCATCACGTCGGCGCGGCCCATGCGGATCAGATCCGAGCCATAACCGATCGCATAATTGCCCGCCGCGCACGCTGTCGGAATCATCAGCGACGGTCCGCGCAAGTCGAACTCGATGGCGACGTGCGACGGAATCACATGGCAGGGATAGAGCGCGAGGCAATCGGCCGTGACCGCCTCTTCCCCGCCCTTCCTCTTCGCGTCGTTGTACTCCTCGACGAAGATCGGCTCACCGGACGTCGTGCCCATCGACACCCCGGCACGGCGCCGCGGAATGGAATCGAGGTCGAGGTCCGAATCCGCGAGCGCCAACCGGGCGGCGCCGATCGCCATCTGCGAAGCGCGCCCCATGCGATTGGGCTGCTGCTTCTTCACATGGCATTTCGCGTCGAAGTCGCGCACTTCGCCGCCGATATGCGCGGCGTAGCCCGTACTGTCGAACGAGGTCACTGGACCGATGCCCGAAGTTCCGGCGAGCAGCGCCGTCCAGAACGTGTCCTTGCCGGTTCCGATCGGCGTGATGACGCCAATCCCGGTGATGACGACCCTCCGCGCGCTCATGCCGTCGCGGCGACACCGTTGCGTGCGAGCCAGTGCTCGACCATCGCAACGGATTCGTTCACGTTAGTGGCTTTGTTGAACTCCTCTTCCGGAATATCGATCTTAAACTTTTTGTCCACCGCGATCATCACTTCCATCGCCATGAGAGAGTCAACGCCCAGCTCGTCCATGTAATGGGCGGTGTCGGAGATTTCCTCCGGCTCTCGTTCCGTCACGTTGGCGACCAGCCGTTTGATCTCGGCGCGAATTTCGTCTGCTGTGTAAGTTGGCATCTGGGTCTCCGATTAATCCAGCGGGCGCAACAGGCGAAGCGCCGGTCTGGTGTTGTATTTTTCCTGGTACTCACGATGGGCTGCGTCGCCCGGATATTGTTCCGTCGCCGGATACGGATACGCGCTCATGGCGTGGAAAGGCAGCGGTTCGACGCTCTTCGCGAAGGCGGTGTTGGCGTCGGCATCCTTGGCCCAGCCGTCGACCATCAGCAGGAAGTCGCGCTTCCAGCCCGGCTTCAATGCGGGGAAGCTTTTCGCGTCGAACTTCAGGGTCACTTCATCGCCGGCGCCCATGATCACCATGCGGTCGTCGACCGCGTTGAGCAACTCGCCGACATCCCCATATCGCGTATAGTTGCCGGCCGTCGGGTTCCACGTCGAAACCGGCGAAGCTTTGCCGTAAAGGAAGTTCTCCGGCTGCTTGCGCTCCGGATGAATCACCGGCTTCGAAAATCCGCGGAAGTGCAGATCGGCGAACTTCGAGTCGACAGGCGTCAGCACGGTGTCGGGCGTGCCGGTTTCTTCGCTGAGGAAGATCTCGTCCCAGTAGACGCAAAGGTTGGTCACGATGCGGACTTCCCGCGATGCCGAAAGGAACTTTCCGGTGAGATCGACTGAAATCGTTTTCGGTTTTCCGGCCGGAATCCCCATATCCTGGATCACCGTCTGCCATTCGCCTTTCGCGTTCTTCACCTGGAGGTACGGCATGATCAGGCCTTCCTTCGTCTCCTGGGAAGCCGCGAGGAACGTGCTGCCGTCCGCCCAGTCGACCCAGCCGCTCAGGACGAGCACCGCTTTATTCGCTGCCGCCGCGTTGCCGAAGTCAAGATCGAGGTGGTGAAGCGACGCCACGCCCGTGTAGTCCCGCGAGAACGAATCCGGATAGCGCTTGTCTTTCTTCAGCAGCAGCGGGAGAACGTCCGCGCCTTTGTCATCGCGCGCCGACTTCGGATGTATGGCTTTCGTGACACCGTACAGCCGAAACTCCGGAAATGGCGGCGACTTGAACTTATCGTTCGTATAGATCGCGGTCGTCGCGGGATGATCGACGGCGATCAACTGAATGCGATCGAGATAAGAAACTTCGCGCAGCTCTTCGGTGATGTGGATCTCGTAGTCTCCGTCCTTCGGGACCATCGACTCGCCGGGGATCTGCACGTACTCGTCGTGATCCACCGGAAAGTAGTTGCCGTCACCGGAGCTGGCGCCGAGCGGGGCGACACCGAGCACGTCGGTGAGGAAGTTGAAGCTCTTGCCGTCCCAGGTGAAGATCATCGGGCAGGAGCCCGACAGCCGCTGCGCTTCCTTATATGTATAGGCTTTGCCAGCCGCCTGATGAACTTCGTTCTGGATCAGGCCGTTCGCCCACGCCGTGCGCACGGTTTCCGCTTCCTTGTAACCGCGCGTGCCGAAGACGATCGGCTGGCCGAAGTATGTCCGCTTCTGGTAATGAGCGCCCGCTTTGAGCTCGATCTTCGACCCATACGCCAGCTTGAGATTCTTGACGCCCTGAAGCGTGACTCGCAGCCATCCGTTCGACGTCTCGGTCTCATTGTGCAGCAACTCGAGCGAGCCGTCACGATTGATCGCGACAAGATCGTTGCGTCCGTCGACGTCGAGATCGACAGTCGCGAGGACGGCGGCGTCCGTAACGGGCGCATCGGCTTTGGTAAACTTTTCAACTCCTTCGTTGCGGAAGACCGCCCCGGGCGTTGCGATGTCTTCGAGACCGCGATTTTCCAGATCCACCAGGGCATACACTCCGCCGGTGGCGGGCATGGCCGCGCCTCGCGAAAAATCTCCGCGCCGATTGAAGACCGGGAACACGGCGGCTTCGCCCGCGACGAGAAGGTCGGTGGCGCCGTCGTTGTTCAGGTCCATGGCGGCGAGAGAGCGCGCGCCGGCCGGGATCAGATCGAAGTCATGCGCCTCATAACGGCCGCCGAGTTTGTCCACATAGAGGACACCCGGATGGTCTGAGTAAGACACCGCGAGATCCATGCCATCGGTATCTGGCGTGATATCGAGAAGCGCGCCACCGAGCGCGCGGCCCTGCACAAATGGAAAGTTATTCGAGACGTTGCTGAAACCCGCCGTGCCGTTGTTCCGCAGCAGCGCCGACTTGTCGCCGAGCAGGAAGAGGTCGAGGTCGTAATCGTGATCGAAATCCAGCCAGACGGCCTTGTTGTAAGCGCCCTCGGGAATCGTCACGTTCGCCTTTTCGAACTTTCCTTTCTTGTTGGTCCAGAGTTCAGCGCCGGCCTTGGTCAGGATCGCCAGGTCCGCGAGGCCGTCGTTGTTGTAGTCACCCGGCGAGATAGAGATCACATCTTTGAGAGCGCCGAGGCCGGCATCGAGCGGGGTCGTCGATCCATTTTTGAAGATTTTGATGCCGTTGTTCGACCACGCGATGATTTCGGGATTGCCGTCGCCATCGACATCCGCCGTCACGACGCCCGCGCTCGCGGCGTCGAAGCCATCCGCGAGCTTGCGCGCTGCGAGTTTCGCGGGCTTCGCGGGAGCGGCATCCTTCGCGTTCGCCGGATCGGTGATGTCGTAGATCTCGGCGTAGAAGCTCCACTCGAGATCCTCCGGCACGGCCGCACCCTGCTGCGCTTTCTTGATGTCGTTGAAAGTCTTCTGCTCGCGCGCCGCGTCGTCGGGCCGGTTCATCGTGCGATAGGCGTTGTAAAGTGCGAAGTGCGGACCTGCGAGTCGCGGATTCAGCTTCGAGCTGGTCTCGAACTCCCGCAAAGCATCGTCCGTCTTCCCGTTGAGCTTGTAGAGGACACCGAGATTGTAATGCGAAATCGGCTCGTTCGGGACGAGCTTGACCATGCCCTCGAATTCGGCGACCGCCTGATCGTATTTGGCGTCCTTCTTATAAGCGATACCGAGATTGAACCAGGTGTGGGGGATTTTCGGGTCCTGCTTCTGCGCCTTTTCGAGCTCGGAGATGCCTTCGGCGGTCTTCGCCGCGTGCAGCAGTGCGATGCCGTAGTTCACGCGCTCGCGCGCGGAATCGGGCTGCATGTCGAGAGCTTTTTTGAATTGCTCGACGGCTTGTGTCTGCGTCGTCGGATTCTCGAAGAAGGCCTTGCCCAGGTTGCGGGCTTGTTCCAACTGATCGCGCTGGGCTACAGACCCGGCCTGAAACCCGAGCAGGAGCAACGCCGGCACGATTGCCCACGCGACAGCGGTTCTCCTCACTTCTGCGCGACCTTCCATGGTGCCTGCTTGTGTCCCCCACCTTCGGTGAGCTTGTTTAGCTTGTCAATCTGCACGCCGTCGAAAGACTCGACCAGCCCGCTCGGCCAGTGCACTTCCACCGAATCGACCTTCGACGCCTTGCCGATCCCCAGATGCGCGCGCTTGGTGCTCTGCCCCGCGTATCCGTTGCCACCGTCGATCTCGTGGATCTGCGTCAGCCCGCCTGCCTTCAGCGTGATCCGCGCCCCGATCGCATCGCGATTGGATTTCGTCCCGGTCAGCTTGAACTGTACCCAGTTGCCGCCGCCCTCAGTGACGCCGCGATAAAGATACGGCATCTGATCGGCATTCGCCTGATAGAGATCGAGCCGTCCATCGTTGTCGAAATCAGCCATGCCAATCCCGCGGCCGTCTTTATCGTTGTCGACGCCCGCTTCGGCGGAGATTTCCTTAAACGCCTGCCCGCCCAGATTGCGGAACATCTTCTTCTTCTGATATCCGCTCCAGCTCATGTTGCCGATGTTCGGCCACAGGCGCGCATCCGTAAAATCCACGCCCGGCTGCGTGATCAGATTGACCAGAACCGGAATGTAATTGTCCTTGCCCGCCGAACGCAGCCCGTCGACGACGAAGAGGTCCTTCCAGCCATCGTTGTCGAAATCGCCGAACTTGGCCGACCATCCCCACAGCGTTTCGCATGTATTGGTCTCGCGCGACACGTCGGTGAACGTGCCGTCATGATTGTTGTGCCACAGCATGTTGCACTCTTTCATGTATTCGTCGGTGATGTTGGTGACGTAGATGTCGAGCCAGCCATCGTTGTCGTAATCGGCCACGTCGGCGTTCATGCCCTTGCGCGTATCGAAGCCCGTCGCGGTTTCGGTCTTCTCGGTGAACGTGCCGTCGCCGTTGTTGAAGTAGATGCGGTCGGTGCCGTAGTCGCAGGCGAGGTAGACATCCTGATAGCCGTCGTTGTTGAAATCGCCGTGGCCTATGTCGAGCGTCCAGCCGGTGTGCTTGCCGAAGCCGGCTTTTTCGGTCACATCGACGAAGTGCCCATTGCCGGTGTTGTGCCAGAGTGTCACGCCGCCGCCGTTGACCGCGTTGTCGAGGTCGTTGGGGAGCACGTGAGGATCTTTGCCATCGAGAAGATTCACGGGCTTGAAGTAGTTGCCGAACATCACGTCGAGCAGACCATCGTTGTCGTAATCGAACGCGACTGCCGCGATCGTGTTTCCGAACTTGGTGAAGCCGGATGTTGCCGTCACGTCTTTGAACTTTCCGTTGCCTTCGTTGTGGTAAAGCAGGGGCGTGCCGAAACGCGCGACGAGAAGGTCTTCCCTGCCGTCGTTGTCGTAGTCGAACCAAAGCGCATCGGCGACGATTTTGTCCGGATCGTTCCCCTTCGCCACGCCCGCTGCAACCGCAACGTCAGTGAAGGTCATGTTGCCGTTGTTGTGGAAGAGATGATTGGGCTTTCCGGAATCGGAGTCGGTGACGAAAATGTCGTCGAATCCGTCGCCGTCATAATCGCCGACCGCGGCCGAAGATCCACCGGATGTGAACATCCGCAACACATCCGCCGTCGGACCTTTGAAGTGCCTCGTATGATGCACGACCTGCACGCCGGCCTTCTGCGTCACATCGGCAAACCGGATCTTCGCCTCGATGCCTTCGATCGCCCAGACGGCGGCGGGCAGCGCCAGCGCCAGTGCGATCCAGCCTTTCCGGCGCAAATTCACTGCGTCCTCCAGAGTTCTTTCAGATCCGTATCGACGCGCTTATTGGGATCGAGCACGTCGTTGATGTACTTGTCGAGATCGTCGCCCTTCTTTGCCAGCCGGTCCTTCAGTCCCTGGCTATCGGGAAAGGCAGCGGCGCCTTCCTTCCAGATCTCGATCGCTTTGTCGGGCTTTTCCGTCTTCCAGTAACCGTCGCCGAGCGAGATGTAAACGCGCACGTGATAGCTCTTCTTCGGCTCCTTCTTCTGGATCTCATACGCCTTTTCGAGATCGGCGACGCCCAGCCCCGCGCGCCCGAAAATCTTCGGCCAATAGAGATAACTGTTCCCGCGCGTATAGAGGGCAATCCACGTCGGCTTCAGCTCGATCGATTTGGTGAATTCGGTGAGGGCGTTGTTGGCCTGGATGACCTGCGTGATCGAGCCCGCCGCCGGGATCTTGTCGACATACGCGAATCCGAAATTGAGGTATGCGTTGGCCGATGCCGGATGCGCCTTCGTCAACTGGTCGAAGAACGCGATGTCCTTGTCGAAATCGGCCGTCGCGCCCTCGGATTTTGGATGCGCCGCCAGCGTCTGGCGCAGCACGGCCTGGCGCAGTTCGCTCGCGTCGCGGAGATTGTCGGGATCGGCCTGCACGGCCTGCTGCAGGAGCGGAATCGCACTGGCGTAATCCTTCGACACCATCGCCTGCGCGCCCTTTTCGTACACGGCGTTTGGATCGTCGGCGGACACGGACCCGGCCAGCAGAATCAACAAAGCCGGGATCAAACTATTCCTGCGGTAGCTCATCTATTTCCTCTTGCCGCTCCCTTCAACGATCTTCTGGATCTTGTCCACCGCCGGCACGCTGAACACTTCGCGCTCTCCCGCCGGCCAGCGAACTTCAATCTGATCGACCTTCGCAACCTCGCCCAGACCGAAGTGGACTCTGTTGCTCGATTGCCCCGCGAAACTGTTCCCGCCGCTGATGAACTGCAGCCGCGTCATCCCACCGGCCTTCAGCCGGACCTGCGCACCCACCGCCGTCTTGTTCGACTTCGTGCCTTCGAGCGCAAACTGCACCCAGTGGTTCGAGGTCGGCTCGGTATTGCGGTAAAGATACGGCTCGCCGTTCGCGTTGGCGACGAACATGTCGAGCCGTCCGTCGTTATCGAAATCGGCAATCGCCACGCCGCGGCCGTCGCGAATCGAATCGACGCCATGCCGTCTCGCTTCGTCTTTGAAGATCTGGCCTTTCTCGTTGTGGAAGAGCTTCTTCTTCTCATAACCGCTCAGGCTCTTGTCGCCCATGGGAGGCCAGTTGCGCGCGTCGGCGAAATCGATGTTCGGTGTCGTAACCATCTTGAAAACGTCGGGCACATAGCTGTCTTTGCCCGCCGAGACCCAGCCGTTCGTGACATAAATATCGAGCCACCCGTCGTTGTCATAGTCGAAGAATTTGGCGCCCCAGCCCCAGCCCGTCTCGGCCGTGCCCGTCTCGCGCGAGACGTCGGAAAACGTCAGGTTCCCATTGTTGTGCCAGAGAAAGTTCCCCTCGCGCATGTAGTCGTCGGTGATGTTGGTGACGTAGATGTCGAGCAGGCCGTCGTTGTCAAAGTCGCCCCAGTCGACGTTCATGCCCTTCTTCGTGTCGATGCCGATGGCTTTTTCGGTAATGTCGGAGAAGGTGCCGTCGCCGTTGTTGTGGAAGAAGTGGTCGGTACCGAAATCACACGCGACGTAAAGATCGTCGAAGCCATCGTTGTCGGCGTCGGCGTGACCGAGATCGAGAGTCCAGCCGCTGAGGCGATGGAACTTTCCATTTTCATCCCGGGTTCCCAGCCCGACCTTCTCGGTTACGTCGGTAAACGTTCCGTCGCCGTTGTTGTGGTATACGCTAACCCCGCCGCCGTTGTTGGCGGTTTCGAAGCTCTCCGGAAAGAAACGGGGCGACTCCGGCTTGAAAATGTTGATCGGCTGGAAATACGCGCCGACAAACAGATCCAGCTTCCCGTCGCGATCATAGTCGAACGCGATTGCCGTGATCGCGTTTTTGTAGCTGTCGATGCCGGCCTGCTTCGAGACATCTTTGAACTTCCCGTTCCCCATGTTCTGGAAGAGCTGATTGTGTCCGAAGCGAACGACGAAGAGGTCCGGCTTGCCGTCGTTATTGAAATCGAACCAGAGAGAGTCGGCAACCGCATCGCTCGCGTCGTTGGAATCGGCCACGCCGGCTGCTTCCGCCACATCGGTGAACGTGAAGTTGTGGTTGTTGTGATAGAGGTGATTCTTCCCACCGAGTTTGGAATCGGTCACAAAGACATCGTCGTAGCCGTCGCCGTCGTAATCCGCCACGGTTGCCGAAGCGCCCAACGCCGTGTAGCCCTCCATGATCTTCGCGTAGGGATTGTCGAACACGCGGTTGCTGTGGCGAGCGTTGACGCCGGCGGAATTCGTGACGTCCTGAAACCAGCTCTGCGCGATGGTCTGTTCGGCAGCCACCGCAAGCGCGACGCAAATCAGACAAGCGCCGGCAAGATTGCCAGCGCGGCGGGCGGCGCGTGGCGCGGACACTCGTGTCCGCAGCGCCGGCAAGCCTGCCGGCGTCAGCGGGTTTCCAGTTTGGCCAGCCTTCCTCATCTGCGCGCGACCTTCGGATAATTCTTTTCCACGATCTGGCTGCTGCCTTCCGTGATCTGAATGATCCGGTTGCCCGCGACGTTCTGGAACGTCTGCACCATCTTCGACGCCGGCCACTTCACCGAAATCTCGTCCACCGAAGTGGCCTCGCCCAATCCGAAATGCTGCCGCAGGGAGTTCTCCGAGCCGTATCCATCCCCGAGCGCGATCTCGCGCATTTGCAGCTTGCCTTTGTTCCGGATCGTGATGCGCGCGCCGACCGCATCGCGATTCGATTTCGTCCCGACGAGTTCCACCTGTAACCAGTGCCGTCCGGCACCCACATCGTTACGGAGCAGCGCATGCCGGTCCGTCGAAGCGGAGACGGCGATGTCCATTACGCCACGGTTCCAGAAATCCGCCACCGCCACGCCGCGGCTGTTGAGCAGCAAATCGTTACCGGCCGCGCGCCCGACTTCTTCAAACGATCCATCACCCTTGTTGCGCAGATAGCGGTTGTGCTCCCACCCATGCCAGGACGTGTGGCCGAAGTGTGCGGGATCGAAAAGGATTCCGGTCTTGTACAGCTTCTGCTCGCTGACAACGTTATTCAGGAAATCGAGCTCGATCTCGGTGTCTTTGTCGTTGTAAACCCAGCCGTCGGCCGCGTAGATATCCTGCCAGCCGTCGTTGTCGAAATCGGCGAAGCTCGCGCCCCAGAACCAGCCGATCGGATTGGCGTCGTTCTTCACCGTAGTGTCTTCGAAAGTGCCGTCGCCTTTGTTGCGCAGCAGATTGTTACCCGACGCCATGTCCTGAAACACCTTGATGAAGTTGAAGCCGGACTGCCGGAAGATCTGCATATAGAGCGGCATGTCCGTCACCCAGACGCCCTGCCGCCAGGAGTTGATCATGTAGCGCCCGACCGTCGGCCACTCGGCGTACCATGCGTCTTCCGACCGGATGTTCGTGACGTAGATATCAAGTTTGCCGTCGTTGTCGTAATCGCCCATGCTGGCGTTCATGCCCGCGCCGTAGGCCAGGGTGCCGCTCCTGGCCGTCACGTCGGTAAACGTGCCGTCGCCGTTGTTCCGGTAAAGCGTCTTGCGCCCGAAATCGTTCACGACGTAAAGATCGGGCCAGCCGTCACCGTTGTAATCGCCCCACACGGTCCCGAGGCAAAGACCGACTTCGCCCACCCCGGCCTTCTCGGTCACGTTGGTGAATGTCCCGTCGTGGTTGTTGTGATAGAGCTGGTTCTTCAGGCCGTTCCGCGCGTAGAACGTCGTCGGAATGTCGAGCCGCGGATCGAGGTACCGTCCGACATACAGGTCGAGATATCCATCGTTGTCGTAATCGGCCCACGACGCCACTGTCGTGCAGCAGTCCTCCGCGATGCCCGACTTCTTCGTGACGTCGGTGAACGTGCCGTCGCCGTTGTTGTGGAAAAGCTGGTTCGGTTTGAACGTCCGGCTGACGAACAGGTCTTTGTGGCCGTCGTTGTCGAAGTCGGCGAAGAGCGCCACGCTCACGCCGTCGAGCCCCGAGAGTCCCGCCTTCGCCGTCACGTCCTCGAACTTGCCGTTACCCAGATTGCGGAAGAGCTTCGACTCGACGCCATCGGGAATGAACAGATCGTAGAATCCGTCATTGTCGTAATCGGCTGCCGTAATGCCGGCTGGGCCGTAACGGATCATGGCGAACTTCAGCTTCTGATTGATGAACCCGGGGTAGTACTGATTCCTGAAGTTCACCCCCGCATCCGCCGCCACGTCGATGAAGTGCGGCTTGTCGCCGATCGAGCGGTCGCCCGACACCAGCGAGCCGGAAGTGATCAGCAGGCTCTTGTCGCCAGCCTTAAAGCCCAGCCGGAAATAACCGCGGTCGATGCCGGCGTAAGAGGCTCCGTGCGGGGTTCCAATCAGCTCGAAGCGGACCACCGCGCCCATGTCGTCCCGCGATCCCCACTTCTCCAACCGGTGGACGTGGAAGGTCAGTTCATCGATCGAATCGAAGCTGTCGAGATAAGCGCGCCACTCAGCGAGGGCGCCGGCGCGGTCCTGTGAGCTGCCATCCGAGCTGAAGAGTTGTTTGTGGATGCCATCCTTCAGCGCGACTTCCTTCAGCGTCATAACGCCGAGGCGGGATCCCTGATATTGCGGTGAGAAATAGCCCTCGACCGCCGCATAGTCACGCGCCTTCATGGCGTGACTCAACTGGGTCAGGTCGCCGAGGATTTCCTTGCCCTCGTCGAAGAACCGGTTGCCGGTCGAATCAAGGTACTTAACCGAGACAACGCCGGCGCCAGCCACGAACAGCAGCGGCACCAGTCCGAAAACGACGATTCCCTTCGCCTTTGCCAATCCCCGCCTCCACTTTTTTCTTCACGGACAAAAGAACAAGCCGCAGCTTGCGGAACCGAACACCGACTTTCGCGCTAAAACCGACTGCAACGTGGAGTGTTCAAGTATTCTACTGTAATCAGTACTGTGAAAGTACTACCCATTTCGTTTCTTAATCCCCCGTTAAAGTATGGGCTAAAACACGCTTGCAAGCGGGTGCGCCGAGTGGGAGAACGTTCTGGCAGGGATGTCAGGGCCGCGTCGAGATTCCCTGGCCCTCGACCCAAACGTAACGGCCAGCCTTCACATTCCAAAGGGTTTCCGATCGTCCGCTGGGCCACTCGACAGTCACTTTGTCGGCGATTTTGTCCCGCCCGAGTCCGAAAGTGAGGGGTAATTCGGACTGGGAAAGATAGCTCGATCCACTCTTGACGGTAAGCGAGCTGTAATGGCCGGCATAGTATAAACGCACTAGAGCGCCGATAGCATCGCGATTCGACTTCGTCCCGACCAACTCGAAATGGATGCTGTTCCCGTGACCCGACGGCGAGGCCGAATCGTTCCGGTAAAGCCGCGCCGGGCCGTGGTTGGTTGTGATAACGACGTCGAGGTCGCCGTCGTTGTCGAAGTCTGAAAATGCCGCTCCCCGCCCAACTTTCGGTTCAGCGAACGCAGCGCCCGCGGCGCCCGTTCCGTCGTGAAATTCTCCTCCGCCAGCGTTCACGAATAGATAAGGAGCCTGCTCGTAAGTCACGTCGGGCCGGATATTCCGCACCGTATCGTCGATGTGCCCGTTGACGACCAGCAGGTCGAGCAGTCCGTCCAGATTGACGTCGAAGAAGAAGCAGGCAAACCCCAGGCTGTGGCGTGAAATCCTGCCGACTTCGGACTGTGGGGCGCGGTCCGCAAACAGGCCCTTGCGGCTGCCCCGGTAAAGCCCGATCATCTCGTCGTCGAAGTTCGTGACCGCGATCCCCGGGATTCCGGAATTCTCGTAATCGGCCGCATCGACTCCCATTCCCGCGCGCGCCTTTCCGTCATCGCTGAACGCCACCCCGGCCTCAATCGCGACATCCTTGAACGTGCCGTTGTGGTTGTTCCGGTAAAGCTTGTTGGGCTGGGTGTCGTTGGCGACGAACAGGTCCGGCCAGCCGTCGAGATCGTAATCCAGCATGGCGACGCCGAGCGACTTCGAGGTGCTGTCGAAGATTCCGCTCTTCGCGGTCACGTCCTCGAACGTGCCGTCGCCCCGGTTGTGGAAAAGCCAGCACGTCGCGCCGCGATACGCCTCCGGCGTGCAGTAGGATTTGTGGCTGCCATCCAGGCTGCAGAACACATCCTGTGTAGGGGACCATCTGACGTAGTTCGCCACGAAAAGGTCGAGGCGCCCGTCGCGGTCGTAGTCGAACCACAGCGCGGAGGTGCTGAAGCCGTTGTGCCCTCCGAGGCGGCTGCGCTCGGTGATGTCGGTAAATCCGCCGTGGCCATTGTTCTGAAACAAGCGGCTCTGCCCGACGGCGGTGATGAAGACATCAGGAAATCCGTCGTTGTTGAAGTCGCCGACCGCAACGCCCATCCCGTACATTTCGACATCGAGTCCCGCGCGGTGCGTCACATCGGTAAACGTGCCGTCGTGGCTGTTGCGATAAAGCGCCATCGTGGACCGGGCCAATCGGTGACCGGGCCAATCGGCGCCGTTGACCAGCAGAATGTCCTGCCACCCGTCTTTGTCGTAGTCGAGAAAGGCGACTCCCGAGCCCAGCGTCTCGGGAAGATACTTGCCACCGAAGGCTCCGTTATTGTGTTTGAAGGATATTCCGGCTTTCGCCGTGACATCTACCAGCCGGATGCCCGGGTCGACGGCGGCGAGGACCACGTTGGCGGTCGCGAGCAGGATTATGGCACAGGCTTTAGCCTGTGGCTTCACGGGATCTGCGCGATGCCGCTCCGCACCGCGTAAAGCACCAGTTCCGCCGTCTTGTGAACCCCCAGCCGATCCATGATGTTCGCCCGATGCACCGCCACCGTGTTCACACTCAGATCCAGCAGGCTGGCGATCTCCCGCGTCGACTTCGCCTCGGCGATCAACTGCAGAATTTGTCTCTCCCGCGGCGTGAGCTGCGCTTCCCCTTCGACCGGCATCTCGTACGGCCGCTGCAGCTTTTCGTCGATCACCTTCCTGCCGCGCGCCACGTTCCTGATCGCCGCCGCCAAATCCACATCGGAGGCGTTCTTGAGCAGGTAGCCGCGCGCCCCGGCCTTCATCGCGTTCCGCACGTAGTTGGCTTCCTCATACATGCTGAGGATTACAACGCCGACGCCCGGCAGAAATTTGAGAATCTCGATCGTCGCCTGGTTGCCGTTAAGACCCGGCATCGCCATATCCATGACGATCACGTCGGGACGCAGCGAGCGCGCCAGCTCCACCGCCTGCACTCCGTCGCAAGCCTCGCCCACCACCTTCACGCTGGCCTCGTCGTCCAGCAGCCGCCGGAAGCCCTTGCGCACGAGCGAATGGTCGTCCACCAGCAGCACGCGGATTTCAGTCGTCATAACGCGCGCTCGTCCGAGGGCTCAGGACCGCGCGCCCCGGCTCATGGTTTTCGTCTTCACCCGTTTTGAACAAAGGATTCAGGGGCACTCGCAGTCTTACCAGCGTCCCGCCTTTTTCAGGACGCAGGAACTCGATTGTCCCACGAAGCAGCGCCGCGCGCTCGCGCATGGCAATCAACCCCATGCCGTGCGATTTTGCCGGACCGCCGGGCGGCAGCCCGATTCCTCGATCCTCGACCTCCAGCTCCAGCAGGTCTTCGGAAAGTCGGATCCGCACCCATGCCGATGCCGACCGGGAATGTTTCGCGAGATTGTTCAGCGATTCCTGCATGACGCGATAGACGTGGATCGGAATCTCCTCGCCCAGTTCGTGACCCAGCTCGGGGCTAACTCCCGATTTTGCCAGATTCACGTGGATGCCCGTCTGCTTTTCGAAAACCGACAGATACCAGTCGATCGCCTCCTCAAGACCTCCATCGTCAAGAATCGACGGATGCAGCGTCTGGGTCAGGCTGCGTGTCTTGTCGAGCGCATCCTGGGCGATGGCTCGGATTTCATCGAGATCTCCGGTCAGTTGCGGCGGGCAATGCTGGCGGCGCGCCCGGCCCAGCATGGCGCCAACGGCGGTCAGCATCTGCCCGAACTCGTCGTGGAGCTCGCGCGAGATCGAGCGGAACACTTCCTCCTGCATAGTAATGAGTTTCCGGGCGAGACCGCTTCGTTGCTCCGAGAGATGCTCCATGCGCCGGAAAATGGTACGATTCGCACGAATCAGCATCAGGCTCGTCAGCGCGATGGCGGCCAGCGCGGCGGCGAAGAGCCAGTAAATCTGTCCTTCCACGCGGTTGTAAATGGCCGCCACGCGCGCCGCCGTCTTTTGCTGCGTCTCATTGTTTTCGACGAGAAGGCGCGACACGGCCGTCATCAGGCTGGCTTCCTGCGGTTCGAGAGAATTTTCGACGAGCGCCCGCGCCTGCGCTTCCTTACCGTCGCGCGCGAGCTGAAAAACCTGCCCGGTGGAAATCCAGAACTGCGAGAGCCCACGCCGGAACGCCGCCTGTCTCGCCGGACTGTTAACGAAGGACGTCAGCTCGCCTTCGATTCGGATCGCGTCGCCGATATCCTGCCGAATCCGATCGAACTGCGCGCTATACGCGTAAAGCGGATAGGATTCGTCGCCGCTCAGCATATCCCGCATCGCGAGCCCAAGCGCGCTCAGGTCGTTCTGGGTGCGCAGCAGTTGCAGTGAGTCCTTGCGGTTGCGTTCAATCGTCTGATTCTGCAGATCGCGCAGGCCGGCGATCTGGTAGAGCGCGTAAAAGCAGAACGCCGCCACCACCGCCAGCGTAATGGCGAGCCCCGCCAGCAGACGGGACGTCGGAGACCGGAATCCTTTCCGAAGAGCTGCGCGCTTCAAGGCTCCCCCGATTATCCCCGATTCCACCGGACGCGGCTTGCGTATCCGCGTCCGGCTCGCAAGGGTGTACTAACGATTATTTTCGGACGGGCTTGCCATGGAATTCTTCGTCGGTCACGTAATCGAGCCAGGTGATTCCGCCGCGCGTCACGTTGTACTGCGTGCCGCCTTTTTCAGGTGAGGCGCCATGCCAGTGCGCCACGCCGGGAGGGCACCAGATGGTTTCGCCCGCGTGAAGTTCGACGATCGGGCCGCCTTTCTTCTGTTCATAGCCGACGCCCTCTTCGACCAGAATCATCTGCCCCTTCTCATGGATGTGCCACTTCGTGCGCGCCCCGGCCTCGAACTTGATATACGTGATCACGCCCGGAGGAGTCTCCGTCAACCGGATAATGTTTCCCGTAAAATTCGGGTTCGGCTGCGGCGCGGGCGCCTGGGCGAAGACGGTCACGATCAGACTGCCCAGCAGTAACGGAAGTTTACGGATCATCGGCTGTCCTTCTCTGCGTGAGAGAATGCTACCACGCAAGCCCCTGGATTTCCTCTTGCATACTTGTATACACTCGTTTCCATGTCCAAACGTATTTTTCTTCTGGCGATCGTTCTGGCCGCCGCCGCGAGCGCGCAATCCAAACTGACTTTGAAGGTTCACACCGGCGTTGGCGTAAACGGATACGACGTCAACTCCACAATGATCTCCGGCGATCGCGACATGATCGTGATCGATCCCCAGTTCAGCTTGAGCGAGGCGCACCGGCTGGCCGCGGAGATTCTGGAATCGAAGAAGAACCTGACCACCATCTACGTGACGCATCCTCATCCGGACCACCTGTTCGGCCTCGCGGTGCTGCACGTGGCCTTTCCGAACGCGAAGATCGTGGCGCTGCCGGCCACAGTCAATGGCGCGAAGACGGGATGGCCGGCGCGCCAGAAACTCTGGTTCCCGACGTATGGCAACAACATCCCCGGTCCGGAGCCGGTGCTGCCTGAGGCGCTCGCAACACCCGCGCTGACCCTCGAAGGCGAGACATTCCCGATCACGGGCGGCGTGCAGGGCGATGGTCCGGGAAACAGTTTTATATGGGTGCCTTCGTTGAAGGCGGTGATCGCGGGCGATACGGTTTTCGATCACGTCTACTTCGGCGTCCCGAAAGACAAAGCCCGTGAGGACTGGATGAAGACACTTGACCAGATTGCCGCCTTGCAGCCGTCGATTGTGATTCCGGGCCATCAGGGTCCGGGCGCAACCGAGAATATGGCGTCGATCGCGTGGATGAAGAAATATATCGCTGACTGGCATGCGGACGTGAGCGCGTCGAAGGATGCGGCGGAGATGCGGGCGAAAGTGGTGAAGCAGTATCCCGGGTTGGGGATGGAGTTCACGTTGAACGACCGCGTAGCGACGTACTTTCCAGCGAAGTAGTCGTGTTCCGTAATCTTCGATACCGTCCATTCCTGGCACCACGCGTGCTATGTGCAGCGCAGGCGGATTTTATGGGACCACGAGTATCGCAGGCCGGAATCTTCACTTCGCGAAACGACTATTACTGCCCGGAAGGAAAACGTCTGCTGGAGCAATTCGGCGAGGCCGTGCAGGAGCTGATGTTGCTCCATGAGAGTCAATTCCGGGCCGTTGTCGAAGACGATCGGAACGCGCACCGTTTTGACATCCCGATCCACTTTGCAAATGAAAGGAAGCAAAACGCCAAATACGCTTATATGAGCCATTTGGATGAGCACGGGTGCACGAATGCCGATGAGATTGACGCCGGTCGAACGCGAGCGTATGACCGACAGTATGTTGAAGATACAGTCGGTGCGCAGGAATCTCGATGCGATTGACGACACCCGCCTTCCCAACGCCGAAGAGATCGACGAGTGCCTCGAGACTGCCGACGAGAGTCTGAGGGAAGCTCTCGGTTATCGCGGGGGCCCGGAAGAAAAGCCGGAAGGAAAGTAAAGACCCGGCATAGATTTCCGGTAAACTGTCAAGCCGCGCATAGAATTAACTATGCGCCCGTTCGCGTACCTTTTCCTTGCGGTTGCCACGCTGCCGGCTCAGGAGCCCGCCGCCCGGCAGCAACTGGCTCGCGACATTTTCAAACAACTCGTCGAGATCAACACTACCGATTCGGTCGGCGACAACACCCGCGCCGCAGAGGCTGTAGCCGCCCGCTTTCACGCCGCCGGATTCGCGGATAAGGATGTCACAGTCCTCGGCCCCGTCCCGCGCAAGGGCAACGTCGTTATCCGCCTGCACGGAACCGGTCGTTCGAGGCCCGTTCTCTTCATCGGGCACCTTGACGTCGTCGAAGCGAAGCGCTCCGACTGGTCATTCGACCCCTTCACGTTTCGGGAGCAGGACGGCTATTTTTACGGACGCGGCACCGAGGACATGAAAGGCGATGACGCGATCATCATTTCCACCTTTCTGCGTCTGAAGCGCGAGGGGTTCAAGCCGTCGCGCGATATGATCCTCGCCCTGACTTCCGACGAAGAAGGGGGCAACTCCAACGGAGCCTCCTGGCTGGTCAGGAACCACCGCGATCTTATCGACGCCGAGTTCTGCGTCAACTTCGATGGCGGCGGCGGCGACATAAAGAATGGCAAGTACCGCTTTATGGGAGTGGAGGCGGCGGAAAAAGTCTTCAACAGTTTCAAACTCGAAACCAGCAATTCCGGCGGCCACAGCTCGCTGCCGCGGAAAGACAACGCCATCTACGAGCTCGCAGACGGACTCTCGCGCCTCGAGAAGTTCGACTTCCCGGTGAAGCTCTTCGACGTGACGCGCTCATATTTCGAAAAGGCCGCGCCGCTTTACGATGGCCAGCTCGGCGCCGACATGAAGGCCGTGGGGCAGAATCCGAACGACGGCGCCGTGGTCGCCCGTCTCTCAGCGCTGCCGCGCTACAACGCCCTGCTGCGGACCACCTGCATCCCGACGATGCTCTCCGGCGGACATGCCGAGAATGCGCTCCCTCAGGCGGCCAGCGCGGTGATCAACTGCCGCCTGCTTCCAGTGGACAAGTCGGAAGACGTCGAAGCCACGGTGAAAAAAGTCCTCGCCGATCCCAAAATCAACGTTTCTGTGATGACGCCGGCCAAATCGAGCAAGCATGTTCCCATGAATGCGACAGTGCTCGGCGCCATCACATCGGCCACCGCGAAACACTGGCCCGGACTTCCGGTGATCCCTGAAATGGCCACCGGCGCGAGCGACGGTGTGTATCTCAACATGGCGGGCATTCCGACCTATGCGGTGAGTGGAATCTTCACCGACGAAGATGACGTGCGCGCCCACGGCCGAGATGAGCGAATCCTCGTCAAGTCGTTTTACGACGGGCTGGATTTCGTCTACGATCTCGCGGCGACGCTCGGAAAATCCAGATGAAAATTTTTCTCTGTGCGCTGCTCGTTGTCTTCTGTTGCCGTGCTGCCGATAACAAGGCGGATGCCGCCCGATATCAGGACGGCGCCAACAAACTGATCGCCGCGGCCCTCGCTGACAACGCCGGCCTGGACCGTCTCGAATACCTTTGCTACCGGATCGGCAACCGGGTCAGCGGATCGCCGGCGCTCGACCAGGCCATCGTATGGGGCGCCGAGGAGATGAAGAAAGCCGGCCTGGCTAACGTGCGGACCATCCCGGTCAAAGTGCCGCACTGGGTGCGCGGCAAAGAATCCGCCGAAATGCTCGAGCCGTTGCGCAAGCCCCTGTTCATGCTCGGGCTGGGCGGCAGCGTTGCAACCCCGGCCGACGGCATCACGGCCGATATCGTTGCGGTCTGGTCCTTCGATGAGCTGGAAAAACTCGGCAGGAATGCCGTCGCGGGCCGAATCGTGCTCTTCGATGCACCCTACGTGAGCTACGGCGAAACCGTTAACTATCGGACCAACGGCGCATCGCGCGCGGCCCGGCTGGGGGCGGTCGCGGCGCTCGTCCGATCGGTTACGCCGCGCAGCCTGCGCGATCCGCACACGGGCGCGATGGAGTATTCGGCCGCCGATCCGAAAATTCCGGCAGCGGCCGTTTCCGTCGAAGACGCGATCTGGATCCACAGCCTCACGCGCGGGGGACAGCGCGTTCGCGTGCGTCTTTCGATGGAAGCCCGCACGGAGCCCGACGCGGATTCGGCCGATGTGATCGGCGAAATCGTGGGACGCGAGAAGCCCAATGAAGTGGTTGTAATAGGGGGCCACATCGACTCATGGGACGTTGGCCAGGGCGCGCATGACGATGGCGGCGGCATCATGGCGGGGCTCGAAGCCATGGCACTCATCCACAAACTTGGACTGCAGCCGGCTCGAACCATCCGCCTTGTCTTCTGGACCAACGAAGAGAATGGCGGGCGCGGCGGCGTCGCTTATCGCGAGTGGGCCGGCGCACAACACACCAAACACATTGCGGCCATTGAGATGGATGGCGGCGCCGAAAGGCCCGTCGGATTCGATCTCGCGGCCTCGTCGCGGCGTCCGCGCGGGAGTTCGCAAAAGGCTCCGGAAACTCCGCGCGATCTGATGCGGAAAGCGACCGCCATCGGCGCGTTGCTCAAAAACATCGACGCGACAAAAATACTGCCGGGCCAGGGCGAGGCTGACATCGAGCCCCTGATGGCGCAAGGGGTGCCGGGCTTCGGGCTGCGCACCGAGGGGACACACTACTTCGACTATCACCACTCCGAAGCCGACACGTTCGACAAGATCGTGCCGGATGACTTCAGGCGCTGCGCCGCCGCGATGGCGGTGATGAGCTATGTGCTCGCCGACATGCCATAGCGGTCACGTCCTTTATAGACTGATTCCATGCTCAACTTTCAGGTGGTGAAGCTCCGGATTCCGGAGAATGCGAACATTATCCTCGGCCAGAGTCATTTCATCAAGACCGTCGAAGACCTTTATGAAGCGATGGTCAACTCCGCGCCGCAGATCAAATTCGGTATCGCTTTCAACGAAGCCTCGGGGCCATGCCTGACGCGCGCCGACGGAAACGACGCCGTGTTGCGCGATGCGGCCATCGAGATGGCGAAGGCCGTCGGTGCTGGCCATTTCTTCGCGGTCGCGATGCGCGACGCTTTCCCGATCAACACTCTGAAGGCGATTCAGGCGGCGCCTGAGGTATGTAATATTTTCTGCGCGACCGCCAATGCCGTGGAGGTGATCGTCGCCGAAACCGAACAGGGACGCGGCGTCATGGGCGTAATCGACGGATCGGCTCCGAATGCCGTCGAAACCGAAGAGCACGCGTCGGCGCGGCATGGGTTCCTGCGCAAAATCGGATACAAACGGTAGCCTTGTAGTGGCTCACGATATGCGAGGCCGCGAGACGACCGGCCCGTCGAGTTAAACCAGCGTCGCCATTACCTGACCGGGCAGGGTGGCCTTGCACGCAGCCCCTATCGCCGGACGCTCGCCGTAAGCGGCGACGCCGGGTTATTCAGCGAAATCGGCTGGCCGTTGGACTTCGGCGGCTCGTAATAGGCAATCCATCGACCCAGACACGCGATGCTGATCCAGATGATCAGAGAAAACGCGGCCGCTCTTTTCGCCACGGCGGGAATTTTCGGCGCGACCGCATCCAGCGCTTCCGTGTTCTTATAAACGCTCGGGCGGAAGACGATCGCATGCACGCCGACCATCGCCAGCATCAACATTTTGATCTGAAAGTACGGGTTCCCGTAATACTTGTTCGATTCCGAGAGCCCCAGTAGTAATCCGCATGTCACCATGATGCAGAAGCCGAGCCATTTCCACGGGCGCAGGCTCTTCACCACGTCGCTGATCGTGCAGTCCGTCAGCGCCCAGCCGAGCAGGCGCAGGTCGGTAAGAAGAATCAGTCCGCCAAACGCGGCGATGCAAGCGAGGTGCGTCGCCATGATGACGGGGTAGGTGTAGCCCGACTCGCGAATGTAGGTCAGGAAGGGAACGTCCTGAATCGCCTGGCTGATTTGGGCAACGGTCATATTCCTGTCCTCTTATATAAACGCGATCCAGAGACCGCCGTATACAACCGAGATCCACATGAGCAGTGAAACAGCCCCGACCGCTTTGCCGGCGCCCGGCGATCCCGCCAACGCGACCTTGCGATGGATCGTGTAGTTGAAGAGAATCGCCGCCAGCAGCATGAACACTTTGAACCGGAAGGCGTAGTTGTAATAGTAGTGAACCGGGTCGGAAGAGAAGATCATCAGTCCGGAGACGATCACAATAATCAGACCGGCCAGAGTCCAGAGGCTGGTGTCTTTGAGAAGCTGCGCGGAAGTCTGGCGCTTCATGGCGAGGCCGAGGAGTTTCAGGTCAACCAGCACGATCGTGCCGATGGAGAGCGCGAACGAGGTGATGTGGAAACATTCGGTCAGTGGAAAGGCCCACTCGTTGGAGTTGAGCGGATTCGCATTCAGGTCGTAGATGAGCATTTTCTTTCGAAGGTTACGCCGGCACGGGTCCCCGCGCCCACGACGATTCTATTAAACCGGGAGTGCAAACGGTCATGGTCATGGTCACTTACCGGTTTGTGACTTTAGATTCCGGCCCGTCTGCATGGCGAAAACGACGGAGGCCGCCAGAGTGAGCGCGCCGTTCGTCAAGTGAAGCACGCCGGTGACGATCAGGCCCATGTTGTTTTCGGACGACATGAGTAAGACGAGATAGACCGAAAACCCGAGCAGGACCTGTATTCCGGCGATGATCAGAAACCCGAGCGCCGCCGGACGGAGCGCCGGATGATCCGGAAACTGGCGCACCACAAAAATCCCCGCGATCAGCACCACCACGAGCACGATCAACGCGTTCAGGATGTGGGACAACACGCCCATGGCATTGTGGCGGAACGCGGCTCCGAGTCCGATCTGCATCACGATCAGGAGCGGGGCGATGTAGACAGCGAGCGGACGGAGCGGTTTCCAGGGGCTCTCCACGGGCGCCGCCGGCGAGCGCCAGCTTTTGGAAGTAAGGACCGCCGTCGCGACCACCAGCGAAAAATATATCGGCGCGAGCAGCGCATGCACGACCGGCACACCGCCGAGTACGGCTTCGAGGATTGAGGCGCCGAGCGCCAGCCACCCTGCGGTGTTTGATGCCAGGATTGCCAGACCCAGCGTGAGGGCGACGAGCACGTAGCCCGCGATTTGATGGGCGGATTGGAGTCCCGGCGCGGTGGTAACCACAGCCAGCGCCGGATCTGTGGCGCCCGGCAACGCGCGCGTCTCGCTGGTCAGAAGCGCGCCGAGCGCGATGACGATTAACGCCAGCAGGGCAACGGCGACAGCAGCGGCATGGGCTTTCGAAGCTCTCATACAGGTTTTGGCGTTGCCGCGCGCACGGAAAGACCGCCAGGCGCCCGCCGAATACCGAGTATCTGCGCGTGAATACCGAAGGGCGGCTCGATATATCCGATCCCGCGTCCCATACAAGCGATACTCGCCCAAAGCACCAGCGAAAGCACCGCCGCCACCTTAGCGCGTCCCGGAATTCCCCCGCGATCGAACTCCGCGGCTTTCGAGTAGACGCTCCCGCGGAAGATCAAAGCGTGCACGGCGACCAGCAAGAACAGCGTCAGCTTGGCACGGAAGAAAGCGTTGTAGTAATACTCTTCCGCCTTGCAGCAGAAAAGGAGAAAACCACAGGTCACCGCCAGCAGGAATCCCCAACGCTTGGGCACTCGAAGCTGATCGATCAGGTCCGAGACAGGATACCTCTTCATCGCGAAGCCGAGAATCCGCATGTCGGTCATCAGGATCATGCCGCCGAACATGGCGATCCCGACCATATGCAGGGACAGGACCACGGGATAAACGTAGCCCGACCCGCGCAGGTAAGTGAAGAAGTCCGTAGCCTGAATCCAGAGAGCGAGCGAGAGGAGCATGTCAGATCTGGCTGAAATCGAGCGTCGGGTTCAGGAAGCCGATGAAGATCCCGCCGAACAGGACGCAGGTCCACAGGGCCAGCGAAACGGCAGCGACCAGTTTGCCGCCGCCGGGCGGATCGGAGAGCGCGGTCTTCCGGTGAATCGTGTAGTTAAAGAGAATTGCGAGAACCAGGAAGACCATTTTGAGATCGAACGCCCAGTTCAGGTAGTACATGTCGGGGTCGGACGAAAACAGCAGCAGGCCGGAAATGAACATCGAGATCAGACCGCCGAGGGTCCAGTAGAACGTATCTTTGTGCAACTGGGAGGGTAACTCCCGCCTCATCCCGACACCGAGGAGCCGGAAGTCGATAAGCGCAATCGTCCCAACCGAGAACGCGAAGCTCAGAATATGGATGCATTCGAGGATCGGAAATGAAAGTGCCGATTCGTTAAGGGGGTTTTCGATCAGCAACATCGGGAGTTCCGCGCGACGCATTTGCACTCTATCACGCGGTCTGCGCAATATGCCACAGAATCGCGGTCAACTGGCCCTCGGTAACCGGGCCCACCCGGCCTGCCACGCATCGCTCAAACGATTGAGCCGAAGGGAGTTGAATGGTAACTGACGCGTCACAAACCAGCCGTGACCCTGCCAGACTCTGGAATCGGCCCGAATCGTTGTTAGCGTCGAACCAGAGCACAATGCACCGGACTTTCCCACTTCGCACCCTCGCCGCGCGGGCAATCGGGTTTACTTCTTCATCCGCACCGGGACGCCTTTGCATCCTGGCGGTGTTGTTCTTCTCTTCCATTGCTCTGCGTGGCGCCGTCACCGGCAGCATCGCCGGAACGCTGAAGGACCCAAGCGGCGGTATTATTCCGAACGTAGTCGTCACCGCGACCAATAAAGCCCAGGGAGTCCAGACCAAAGCGAAGACGGACGCCAAGGGCGTCTATACCTTCCCGAGCCTCGCGGTTGGACGGTACGATCTCAAAACCGACGCTCCGGGTTTCAAGCCGCAGACCCGCAACGACATCGCCGTCGATCTCGACGCTCAGGTTCATGTCGATCTGACGCTCGAAATGGCCGAAAAGGTGACTGAACTGAACGTTACGGAAAGCGGGGTCCAGATTGAGACCGAGAGTACGCAGGTGGGCGAAGTTGTTGCCAGCAAAGAAATGACCGCCGTCGCCTTGATGGGGCGCAGCTACACCGACCTCCTGGCCTTGCAGCCGGGTATTGTGCCGGTATCTACGCAGCAGCCGGATTCGGTTGTGATGGCCGGCGCGACGGTGGCAATCAATCCTTCCGGAAGCACCAATCCCGGTAACCAGTCGATTTCCGGTCAGCGCGAGGACGCCAACGGCTTTATGGTCAACGGCGCCGACGTCAAGGAGTTGATGAACGGCGGAACCCTGATCGTCCCAAATCTGGATTCGCTCGCCGAATTCCGCGTCCTGACCAATAACTTCGACGCCCAGTACGGAAACTACAGCGGTGGTATCGTCAATGCTGTTACCAAATCGGGTGGCAATGCACTTCACGGGGACGCCTTCGAGTTCCTCCGCAACACGGATCTCGATGCGCGCAACTTCTTTTCGCCTGAGCGTGGCTTCTACCGTCAGAACCAGTTCGGCGGCACGCTCGGGGGGCCGATCCGGAAGAACCAAACGTTCTTCTTCATCGACTACCAGGGAACTCGCACCACGCAGGGCATCGACTCCGGCCTGATCGCCGTACCGAGTCTGGCCGACCGCACCGGCAACCTGATCGACCAGGCGAGCTCGCTGAGCGGCACCGTCAGCGGACCTTACCTCGCCAGCCAACTCACCCAGAAACTCGGTTATCAGGTCAGCACGGAAGAGCCATATTACACGCCCGGCTGCGCCAGCAGTACCCAGTGCGTATTTCCCAACGCGGTGATTCCCCAGCGTGCATGGTCGGCGCCGACCCAGCATTTGCTGCCGCTCATCCCGGCGCCAAACCTTGGGACTTCGACCTTCACCACGGGCGGGGCCGCGCAGGTGGTCCGCGACCACAAGGCCAGCGGACGCATCGACAACAACAGTGACCACTGGGGCACACTTTCGGGCTACTACTTCATTGACGACTACAATCTGGACAATCCTTACCCGACCGGCCAGGGCGGCGCCAGCGTTCCGGGTTACGACGCAAACAATTTCGGACGCGGACAGCTTTACACCCTCGGCTACACGAAGACTTTCGGCGCCACGGCGGTAAACGATCTTCGCCTGAGCTTCATGCGCAGCAACAACACGGTCGGTCAGCCCCACGGGGGTGTGGGACCGAGCCTGGCTTCGCAGGGATTTCAGACCGGCGTAGGCACCTCCGGCATCGTCCCGCTTGACCCCAGCATCGAAGGCATCGAAAACGTGATCTTCAACTCCTTCGTGATGGGCGAGCCGATTACGAATCTGCAGCAGGTCAACAATACCTATGGACTAAACGACAACTACTCGAAGGTGATCGGCAACCACACATTGAAGACTGGCTTCCAGGGCAGCTATGAGCAGGTCAACGTCAATTCGAATCCGACCTACAACGGATCATTCCTGTTCGGCGGAAGCGAAACCGGCCTCGACTTTGCCGACTTCCTGATCGGCGTAGCCAGCAATTACAATCAGGCCGACTCTCAGACGTTCTATCTGCGCCACAAGTATGCGGGCGCGTACGCGCAGGATAGCTGGCGTCTGCGCCCCAACCTGACGCTGAACTACGGCGCGCGCTGGGAGCTCATGCAGTACTGGTCGGAGAAATACCATCAGGAGCCGACCTTTGTCCTCGGCCAGCAGTCGCAGGTTTTCACGACGGCTCCGCTGGGTTTGGTTTACCCGACGGACAAGGGGATTCCCCCGACGCTGGTGCCGCAGAAGAACAAGTTCTCGCCGCGCATCGGCATCGCGTGGTCGCCCAACAGCTCGAACGGCTTCCTGAAAAAGCTTCTCGGCGGCGCGGGCAACACGAGCATTCGCGCCGGCTATGGGATCTTCTACTCGGTCATTCAGGGCCAGGTGCTCGGCTTCGACCTGCCACAGCCGCCCTATGGACTGAGTTATACGAGCCCCGGTCCGCCGCTTTTCGCCGAGCCCTTCCGCACTGCTGCCAACGGTTCGTTCACCGGCAATCCGTTTCCTTTGAACTTCCCGCGGCTCGATACAAGTGTCAACAAGCCGGACGGTAGTTTCGACTTTTCGCAGTTCGAGCCGATCGCGGGCGCGACCGGTCCGTATCCGGGAAACACCTATCCGTACAACGAGAACTATTTCCTCTCGATCGAGCGACAGCTCGGCAAGGATACCGTGCTGAGCCTCGCTTACGTCGGATCGCAGGCGCACCACCTGCTGTTGACCTACTCGCTGAACCCGGGCAATCCCGCGCTGTGCCTTTCGCTGAGCACGGCCGCGTCGGTGGCGCCGGGCTCTGCTACCTGCGGACCGTTCGGCGAAGACACCCAGTATGTCGCCGCCAATGGCACCGTCTATAACGGAACCCGCGGCCCTTTCGGCTCCGCCTTCGGCAATGACGGCTTCGAAGGCTCGTTCGGCAATTCGTCTTACAACTCCTTTCAGGCCACGCTGCGCCACTCGAGCAAGGCGTACTCGTACCTGATCGGCTACACGTACAGCAAGTCGATCGATCAGGCATCGGCGCTCGGCGAGACGGCAAATCCCTTCGACTTCACATCGACTCGCGCGATCTCCGCCTGGGATCTTCGCCACAACCTCGTCGCCAGCTACGAAGTCGAGCTTCCCTTCCAGAGGCTGACGAAGAGAATGCCGTTAGTCGTTCAAGGGTGGTCGCTCTCGGGCATCACACGCGCGAGCACGGGCTTCCCTGTCACCATCAAGAGCTTCGAAGATAACTCGCTGCAGGGCAGCATTCCCAACGGTGTCAACAACTACAGCCTCGACACGGCGGACTATAACGGCCAACCGCTCAACCTGAACGGAGACCCGCGCAACGCGCTTCCATACTTCAACGCCGATGCGTTCAGCGTCAGCGCTCTGGGTTCGCCCGGCAATGCCTCGCGCCGGTCGTTCTACGGTCCCGGTTCGTTCAACACCGACCTCGCGCTGCTGAAGGACTTCCGAATCACCGAGGGCAAAGCCGCTCAGTTCCGGCTGGAGACGTTCAATGTCTTCAACCACACCCAGTTCTTCGGGCCCGCCGCCGTGCAGGGAAATATCGACAGCCCGCTTTTCGGCACGGTCGTCAAGGCGGCCGATCCGCGGCGCGTGCAGCTCGCTCTGAAGATCACGTTCTGACGATGCGCTGGTTCCGCAACACCGCGCGTTTCACAGCCCTGCTGTTGCTTGTCAACATCGGGATGGGGTATCGGCCTCGCTGCACGCGCGAGTTATGAAGCGAACCGGCGATTTACACCCAGCGTCGAATACTATAGCGACTGGGGACAGGTGCTCGACTTCGCCCCCCTCGGCCAGCAGATCCACCAGATCCTGCCGAGCGGAGACATCCATCTCATGAAGAACCTCCTCCTGAGTGTGGGAGTCGGCGTCGGGGCAACCGCCGCGGGAAACCGGGTCGTCTACAAATCGAGGCTCGAATTTAGCTTCGGTGGAAGACGAAAATCGTGAGGGCGCAAAGGTCACACACCGTCACTGACCGCTTCCATTGTTGCCGGAGACTGCACCCCCTCCTTAATCTGGAGACAGATCATGCGAAAAACCAGCGTCCTTCTGTTCGTTCTGACTGCCGCGGCGCTTTTGCTCGCCGGCACTTCCGCCGCCCAGGCGCCCGCGCGCGCCGGCAGCGCCTCCACTCCACGCGTCTACGCCAACCTGGCCCAGTTGATGCGGGGAATCCTCTTCCCGGCTTCCAACGTCATTTTCGCGGCGCAGAATGATGACCCGGCGAAGGTCAAGCCGGCAAAGGATCCCGCTCTCGCGACCGATCCGCTCGCCAACAGCTATGGCGGATGGCAGGCGGTCGAGAACAGCGCGCTCGCGCTGTCGGAAGCCGCCAATCTGCTGATCCTTCCCGGCCGGAAATGTTCCAACGGACGGGCGGTTCCGATCAACAACCCCGACTGGGCCAAATTCGTCCAGGGACTGCGCGATGCCGGCGACAAAGCCTATAAGGCGGCCGAATCGAAGGATATGGATAAGATCCTCGACGCAGCCGACACCATGACTACCGCCTGCTCCAACTGTCACGACAAGTATCGCGAGAAAACACCCCGCTGTCAGTAGTCATGAGACGCGCTGTCTTCACCCTCGGGATCGCTCTCATCGCCGGATCGGCGCCAGCGCTCGCCCATCATTCTTTCGCTGCTGAGTACGATGCGAACCGGAAGGTTGAGCTGGCGGGCGTCGTCACGAAAGTAGAGTGGATGAATCCGCATGCGCGCTTTTATCTCGATGTGAAAGACGCAAGCGGCAAGGTGATCAACTGGGAACTGGAGCTGAGAAGCCCAAACGTGCTGCGCGTGGAGGGCTGGAGCCGGTCGTCGATGAAGCCGGGAGATCGCGTGACGGTGGAAGGCTATCCGGCGCGCGACGGATCGAGGCTCGCGAGCGCACAGGGCATCAGGTTCGCCGATGGGCGGAAGGTGTTTAGCGGACCGGCGGGCGCGCGTCCGCTCCAATAGCTGGTGGCATGATGGGAATGGAGTTCCGATGAAGACAAACGCGATGGTTCTCTTTCTTGCCGCGGGCGGTGTGTTGTTCGCGCAGACTCTCAAGCTCGAGCCGGCCGCGAATCCGACCGGGCCGGGCAGTTCGCAGGTGAATCTGACAACTTCGGCCGATGGCTCGGTGATCCTGAGCTGGGTCGAGTCCGAGACGCTCAAGTACGCGATCCGCAAGGGCGGGCAGTGGTCCGGGCCGCGTACTATAGCCGCCAAACGTCACTTCTTCCATCATCCGGCGGAATTGCCCGAGGTGATTGCGCTGCCTTCCGGGACTTTCCTTGCGCACTGGATCGAGACACCGAAGCCCGACAGCGAAGCCGAGTTCATCTACGTTTCCGCTTCGCGCGATGGTGTGAAATGGACACCACCCGTAATGGGCCAGCACGATAAGAGCGACGTGCAGCACGGACTGGCGTCGATGGTCGCGGATGGCGACAAAGAGGCGTCGGTGTTCTGGTTACAGGCGCTGAACGGGCCGGACAAACCGACCTCGCTGATGCGCAGCGTGATCAACGCCGACGGCTCTGAAGTGAAGGAAGAGACGCTGGATTCGGACGTGTGCGAGTGCTGCCCCACCGCCGCTGTGCGCACCGCGCGCGGAATCCTGGTGGCCTATCGCGATCACACGAAGGACGACATCCGCGACATCGCCGTAACGCGTCTCGAAAGCGGACGCTGGACGTCGCCGAAGATCGTGTATCCCGACAAGTGGCAGGTTGATGCGTGTCCAGTTAATGCCGCGTTCGCCGCGGCAAAGGGCGACAAAGTGGCGATCGCCTGGTATACGGCGTCCGGCGACAAGGCGCGCGTGGAACTGGCGACTTCGGTGGATTCCGGCGCGACGTTCAGCAAGGCCGCGGTGATCAGCGCGGGGCAGGCATACGGATTCGCGTCGGCGGCGCTCGACAATGCGGGCGGTGTCTTCGCGTCGTGGGTCGAGCACAGTGGTGATGGCGCGAAGGTGATGGCGCGCCATGTGTCCGCGGACGGCGCGGCCGGGCCGGTGCTGCAGGTAGCGACAGGATCGCGGAAGGATCTCGGCTACCCGCGAATCCTGCGCGCGGGTAATGAGACCTGGATCGCCTGGAACACGAACGGAAAAGCGCAGACGGCTCTGCTTCGTTAGTCTTTGAAAGCCACGCGGCGTCTCACGATCGCGATCGCCGGCTCTGGATCAGTTCAAACCTCAGCCGCACATGCCCCAGATAAATCTCGTCGCCGGGCCGCAGCGCCACGCCCCGGCCGGCGTGCGCGGGAACATCGATTCGCTTGCCAGCGCGGAACACCGCCGTTCCCACCGAGCTGCCATCGTCGAAGATCCGCCAGTCTTCGCCTTCGAAGCGGATGTGCGCATGCGCCCGCGACACACTCGCGTGCGACTCATGCTGCGTTTCCGGGAAGTAGAGCTCATTGCGCCGCAGCATCCGGCCGGCGGCATCCAGAATCTCCGCCTCACGCCCGATATTCACGCGCGCGCGATCGAGTATGAACTCCCCCATGGGCGATGCACCGGTCAGCATCACGAGACGCGCCGGCACGACCTTAACCGACGCCTCGGGCAACGCCGCGGCCGCCGGCGGCTTCTCGATCCGCTCGCAAATCACCCGCATCTCCTTCCTCTGCTGATCGGGCTGCGCCTGATCCGGATACTGCACCGCCACGGTTAGATCGGCGGGCGGCTCGACCCGCTCCTCTTTCAACGTCGCGCGGATATCATCCCCCAGTTGCCCTGGATCGAACAGCGTCTCGAGCACGGCCTTTCTTTCCGGATTCGCCGCCGCGAGCTCGATCGTAATCCGATTGAATGGAAGCACGCGGCCACCGCGCTTGCCCACGGTCGCGCGGTTGGCGATCTGATCGAGCGCGTCGCGATAGAGCTCGATCGCCTCGCGCGCGCCCGGCTCATCGCCGCCGCCCGAGAATATGGACTTCAACCGCGAGTCCAGCGATTTTTCGATTCTTCGCAGCAGGCTCATGGAATCAAATGTAATTGTTCGGCAGCGACCACGAGGTCGCCCGCCATCGGCGCCGCCGCCGTGCCGCCATAATGTCCATTCTCGGCGAGAATGGCGAAGGCGATGCGCTTCGACGCGTCGTCATATGGCGCGAACCCGATGAACCACGCGTGCGAAGGCGCGGTGGCGAGTTCGGCCGTGCCGGTCTTGCCCGCGATCTGCGGCTTGATCGCCGCCAACCGTACGCCGGTGCCGCCGGTCACCACGCCGCGCATATCGGTTGACAGAATTTCCGCGACATTCAGAGGCAACAACTGCTGCGGACCCTGCGTTCGCGTGTTGGCGTCATCGATTACCCACCGGCCTGTCTGGAGACTTCCGCCCGCCGCAATCGCCGCCGCCACGCGCGCCAGTTGGAACGGCGTCACGACGACCTGTCCCTGCCCGTATGACGCCTGGGGCATTTGCGGCTTGAGATTCTTCACGGTCGCCGGATTCGCCACCGAAATCCCGATCATCTTCGCCGTGTCGAGCAATTGCTGCGGCCCGACTTTGTAAGTTCCAAGCTGCGCGAAATAAGCGTTGCACGACACGACGATCGCCCGATTCATGTCGAGCGTGCCGTGCGGATTCCTGTCCTCCACATCGTCGCGGATCGGCCGCTTCGAGGTCCCCACATACGCGCCGGTTCGCCCGTCCGGCAGCCGGATGCACGAATAGGTCTGCTTCGCCAGTTTCGGATCGAGCCGCAGCGCCGCGATCGCGGTCACCACCTTGAAAGTCGAGCCCGGCGGATAGAGCCCGTAGCGCGCGCGATCGAGCAGCGCGCCCGACGCCTCGCCAAGCGCGAGCCTCTCCTGAAGCAGATCGGGCGCCGGCAGGTTCACCGAGGCGAGAAGATCGCCGTTCGCTGGATCCATCGCAATAATCGAGCCGCGCTCGAGATGTTGGGCTTTAAGACCCGCGCTCAGGATCCGGGCCGCCTTCATCTGCAGCGCGGCCGAGATTGACATGTGAACGTTTCGCTCGCGATCGCGAATGCGCTTCACCGCGGGATTCGACGGTTCCCACCGATGCCGCAACAGCGGGAGCAGTTCGCGATAGTCGTAGCGGATCGTGTTGAACGGCTTCCCCGCTGCGTCTTTCACCTGCACGACGCGCGCCCGATCGTCATAACCCTGCAGCCGCATGGCAGCATCGCGCTCGACCAGCGAGCTGTTCGGCGCGCTCCAGTTGGCGCGCGTGCGGATGTCTCCGAGCAAATGGAACGTCACCGCGCCCAGCGGATAGCAGCGCGGATCGGCGCGATTGCAGGCCTGATCGATATCGATGCCGATGTCGTGATACTGCGCGCGGTGCTGCTCGAGCTCCTGCCAACTGCTCGTGGCCAGCGGCAGACCCGCGCGATCGTAAATCGTGCCGCGCTGCAGCGTCCGCGCGGCGTCGATGAGGCGCGGGTTGTAAACATATCGCCGTCCACCATCCGCCTGCAGGACAAGCGTTCCTTCCCCGGCAATCGCATCGGCATGGCCGAGCTGGATGTACGCGGCCTTCCCGACCACCGCTACCGCCAGCAGGCACAGCACGATCTCGACCCAGCGCAATCCCGGCAGCAGTGGAGCGAGCGACTCCGCTCTGCCGCCGGTCTTCTCTCCATCGTTACCAAGCGCGAGCAAAATACCCGCGATCCCGAAGTTCGCCAGCATCGCCGTACGTCCGTAACTCAGGAAGGGCGTCGCCACGCCCGACAGCGGAAACAAATCGAGAATGCCGCACGAGATCAGCAGCAGCTCGGCGCTCACCAGCAGCGTCAGCCCCAGCGCCAGGAAGAACGCGTAGTCGCTGCGCGCGCGGCGCGCCACGCGAAGCCCCAGCCAGATCAGCACGGCGTAGATCAAATACACCGACACGATTCCGAGAAAGCCCCAGTCTTCTCCCAGCACCGACACGATCAGGTCCGTGTAACCGGCCGGAATAACGTCGGACTCACCCAGTCCCGGTCCCGATCCAAGAGGCCCGCCGGATGCCATCGCCCAAAGCGAGTGCGCCACCTGATCGCCGCCGCGCACCGTGTTGCTCCACGGCGAGAGCCACATCGCGACGCGGTCGTGCACCGTCTTAGGCGTCCCCAGAAAATAGCCGGTGAGGAAGCCGCCCAGCAGCGCCGCCATCCCGATCGCAGCGAGCGTCACGCGATTCCGCGCGATCGCGTAGAGAGTGAGGAACACGGCGGCGAACACCAATGCGGGACCGAGGTCCTTCTGCAGATAGAAGAAAACGATCGCGACGCCAACGCCGATCAACACGGGCAGGGCGTACTGAAGCCGGGGGATCTCGACGGCCGGAATCATCCGCGCCAGAATCGAGCGCCTTTCGCGCAGCTCGCGCAACAGCGGCCAGCGCTTCGCGAAATATCCGGCGAGGAAAAACACCAGCAGGATCTTGATTGCCTCGACCGGCTGCAGCGGACCGAGGTTCACGCGGGCGTCGCTGCCCGCCGGTCCGCTGCCGAGAAAGATCAGCGCAATCGAGAGCACAATAGCGCCGAGCAAAGGAACGAAGCTGTAGCCCGCCGTCGCCGTATCCCAATCGATCAGGCTCGCCGCCAGCATCACCAGACATCCGGCCGCCACGCCTTCCGCGAATGGGACGAAGATCAGGGTATCCCGCAGCGGATCGCGTAATCCAACCATCAGCGCCAGCCCCATGCCAGTCAGCATCAGCAGCAAAGGCAGAAAAGGCCACGGGCCCGCGAACCCGCGGACCGCCCACACTATGTGCGTAATCAGAAACGCCGCGAGAATCGCGCCTGCCCAGAGCAGAAAAT
>DASZLP010000048.1:0-4788 GCA_035552355.1 Bryobacteraceae bacterium
GATTTTCGATCCGGCCTTCAGCAAGCACAGTTACGGGTTTCGACCGGGGCGCAAAGCACAGGACGCCGTGCGAGCCGCACAGAAGTATGCGCAGGAAGGGAAGGACTGGGTGGTGGATATAGATATCACAAAGTTCTTCGACCATGTCAATCACGACATTCTGATGGGCCGGATCGGAACAACGATCCGGGACAAACGGGTATTGGGATTGATTGGGAAGTACCTGCGGCGGGGAGCGATGGAAGACGGGGTAGTAGTGACCAGCGAGGAGGGGACGCCGCAAGGCGGGGCGTTGTCACCGTTGCTGGCCAACATCTATCTGGACGCGCTCGATAAGGAACTGGATCAGCGGGGGCATTGCTACTGCCGATACGCGGATGACTGCAATATCTACGTCAGCAGTCAGGCGGCGGCGGAAAGAACGCTGGCCTCGGTTCAGAACTGGATCGAGAAGCGCCTGCGACTTGAAGTGAATACCGCGAAGAGCGGAACGGGGAGGGTCTGGGAACGCAAGTTCCTCGGCTTTCGACCGAACCGTAAACTACAAATCGGAATAGCGCCGGAGAGCATCGGGCGATTCAAAGCGAAGGTGCGAGAGTTGTTACGAAGCTGCCAGAGCAAAACCAGTAATGAACTGAGGGACGCATGGCAGCGCTCTATTCGCGGCTGGTGGGAATACTACCAACTGGTCGAGGACAGGAAGCCGATTTTCCAGCTGGAAGGCTGGATACGTCGACACATCCGGAAGTTATTCTGGTTGCGGTGGCATAGCAGAAAAGGCCGCGAGCGGAAGTTGCGCCGTCTGGGAGTGAAGGGTTCACTGCTGAAAGTGGCCTCCAGCGTCCGGGGTGCGTGGCGAGTCGCGGCAGCACGCGCAATGCAATCTGCCCTGACCAACGCGGCCATTCTTAAGGCCGGTTTCTTTATGCCATCAGACCTTGCGGCGAGGAACCGCTGAGTTCAACCGCCGGATGCGGAAAACCGCACGTCCGGTGGTGTGGGAGGGTGACCGGGCGCAATCCCGGTCACTCCACCCGATCGAACGATGCGTTTCGACCGGCGGAAGCCCTATCCGTAAAGGCTGGCTTCGCCCAGCGGTCGCGTCTTCCACCGCCGATGAATCCACAGCCACTGTTCTGGCGTTTCGCGGATCGCCAGTTCAATGGCGTGTTGAATGCGGCAGGTATCCGCGACCTCGTCACCGGTTATTTCTACCGCCGGGTAAAACCGCAGCACATACCGCCGCTCCTCTGCGCTCCACACCGCGAAGCCCGGAATCACCGACGCGCCGCTTCTGGCTGCCAGTTTCGCGAACGTCAGGTTCGCGCACGCATCAATCCCGAAAAACGGAACAAAGGCGCCGTTTTCGGTCGAACTGTTCTGGTCAACCAGAATTCCGACCGGCTCGTTTTTGCGTAATGCGTGCAGGATCGAGCGCGCGAAATCGCGTTTCGACAGCAGCACGTTGCCGGACATCGCGCGCCGCTTCTCCACCATTTCGTCGATCACTGGATTATCGAGCGGCCGCACCACAACATTCATCGGTTCCGTCAGCAAAGCGTGCGCATAAGCGCTCAACTCCCAGTTGCCGAGATGCGCCGTTGCGAACAGCACGCCTTTGCCGCGGGCTTTAGCGCGCTCATAATGCGCCAGGCCTTCGTAGCGAATCCACTCGCTAACGTTCGCCTTCGTGATCCGGGGGAAACGAGCGAAGCTGACGAGCAGCCGCGCTATTGAATCGAAGACGCCATCGACGATCTTGCTGCGCCATGCCGCGTCGTTTCCCGGATACGCGAGCGTCAGATTGCGGTCGGCAATCCTGCGCAGGCGAGGGATTGCGAAATCCAGCAGTCCTGCGTATCGACGCGACAGCCAATGCGCCACGGGCATCGGCGTTGCCGCGAGTGACCCTATCGCGGTGCGCGCCACCGCAGCTTCCATCGCATTACGGAACGCCGATCTGTCGCCCAACCTATTCGATCCAGCCGCCCCCGACCACGAGTTCACCCGAATAGAACACCGCTGCCTGCCCCGGTGTGACGGCTCTTTGCGGTTCGTCGAAACGCACTTCCGCCCGGTTCTGTGCAATCGGAGTTATTGTTGCGGGCGCAGGAACGTGCCGATTGCGAATCCGCACTCGCACGCGCGCGGGCTCCGCGAGGCCGGGCCAGGAAAGCCAGCGAATTTCACGCGCGACCAGAGTCGCGCGAAGCAGATCGTCGTTTGAGCCGACAGTAACGGTCTGAGTGCGCGAGTCCGTTTGAATTACGTACAGAGGCTCTCTGGCTGCGATCCCTATCCCCTTCCGCTGGCCGACAGTAAAGTGATGCGCGCCCGCATGGCGGCCGAGTTCCTTCCCCTCCGTGTTGACGATCATGCCCTGTGTCACGGAAGGTTCAACGCCTTTGTCGCGAAGGTAGGCATCCATAAACGCGGCGTAGTCTCCGTTCGGCACGAAGCAGATTTCGTAACTTTCGTGCTTCTTCGCGACCGGCAGATCGAACTGCTCGGCGAGAGCGCGCACCTCGGGCTTGGTCATGCCGCCGAGCGGAAACATAGTGCGGGCGAGTTGTTCCTGCGTCAGTCCCCAGAGGAAATAGGTCTGGTCCTTCGAGACATCGACCGCGGTGCGCATTTCATAACGACCGGTTTGCGTATTTTGTGAGATGCGGGCGTAATGGCCAGTGGCGATGGACTGTGCGCCAACGGAGTCGGCCAGCGCAAGAAACTGGTCGAACTTGATAAACGTGTTGCACAGCGTACAGGGAACCGGTGTACGTCCGGCGAGGTACTCGTCGACAAACGGCTCCACGACCCGCTCCTCGAACTGGCGTTCGAGATTCACGACATAGAACGGCACGCCGACGTGCTCGGCGACGCGCCGCGCATCGTAGACATCGTCCAGCGAGCAGCAGCGGCCTGTACCGGCATCGGTCGCGATCTCTGGTAAGCGCCTCTGGTTCCAGAGCTGCATTGTGAGTCCGGCAATGTTGTGGCCCTCGCACTTCAGCAGGGCGGCGACGGTGGAACTATCGACGCCGCCTGACATCGCGACGGCAATGAGATCAGACATGCTTCGCCGCCGACCTTTCGGGCTTATCCGGTGCGATTCGGCGCAAGTGAGCCACACTGGCCTCGACCGCCTCGATCAACCCGTCCACTTCCGCTTCCGTATTCTCGGGCCCAAGCGAAAAGCGGACGCTCGACCGCGCCTCTTCAGGACTCAGTCCCATCGCGATCAGGACGTGCGAGGGTTCCACCGCGCCGCTCGAACAGGCCGAGCCACTGGATACCGCGTAGCCGCGTAGATCGAGAGCGATCACGATAGCCTCGCCCTCAATGCCGTCAAATCGGATGTTCGTAGTATTGGGAAGCCTGTGTTCCACGGGGCCATTGATGATCGCGCCCGGAACGCGGGCCAGAATGCTGCTTTCGAGGCGATCTCGCAGGGCCGCCGTGTCGGACCAGTCCGTTCCCAGTTCCGCGGCGCGGCCAAGCGCGGAAGCGCCAGGAACGTTTTCCGTTCCGGCCCGGCGATCGCGCTCATGATGGCCTCCGAAAGTGGTCGGCTCGATCGTGATTCCCTTGCGAACATAAAGCGCGCCGATTCCTTTGGGAGCGCCGAACTTGTGGCCGCTGATCGAATAGAGGTCCACCCCAAGATCCCGGACGCTTACCGGCAGCCTGCCCGCGACCTGAACACCATCCGAATGGAAAACAGCGCCGGCCGAATGCGCTATGGCCGCGATTTCGCGAACGGGCTGGATCGCGCCAGTCTCGTTATTGGCGTGCATGATCGTGACGAGCGCAGTGGACTGGCGGACGGCGCGCTTCAATTCGCCCATCACGACGATGCCGTCGCGATCCACGGGGAGCCAGGTGACCTCCGCGCCCTCGCGCTGCAATTGCGTGCAGGCGTTCAGCACGGCCGGATGTTCGATGACGCTTGTGACAACGTGCCTCTTCGACCGCCCGGAAAGCGCGCGTCTTCCGATGCCGAAGATGGCCAGATTGTCGGATTCGGTACCGCCGCTGGTAAATACGATTTCTTTAGCGTCGCAGCCGATGCGGGCCGCGATCAGCCGGCGCGCACTCTCCAGCCGCTGTTTGGCCGCCTGGCCGTAATGGTGGATACTGGACGCGTTACCGGAAACCTCGACCAGTGTGGCCGTCAAATCGCGCAGCACCTCGGGCGCGACAGGCGTCGTCGCGTTGTGGTCGAAGTAGTAGTGCTGCATTATCTCCAGTGTACCGATGAAACCGAGTCTACCGATTATCACTCTCCTGACGGACTTCGGACTGACCGACCACTACGTCGGCGTGATGAAAGGGGTCATGCTTGGCATCTGCCCGCAGGCCCAACTGGTGGACATTTCGCATGAAGTGACGCCGTATGCCATTACGGAGGGCGCTTACACTCTGGGCCAGGCGTGGAGTTATTTTCCGGAGGGAACGGTTCACCTTGTGGTGGTGGATCCGGGAGTGGGGAGCGCGCGCCGACCTATTATTCTCGAAAGCTCGGGACATCTGTTTATAGGACCGGACAACGGGGTATTCGATTTCATTTACGATGCTGCTACCGACCCTATCGTGCGCGAGATCACGGCTACACGCTATTTTCGGCAGCCGGTCAGCCGGACCTTTCACGGGCGGGATGTATTTTCCCCCGTGGCGGCGCGCCTGGCGGCCGGAGTTGGCGCCGCGGAGTTCGGGCCGGTGATCGAGGATTTCGTTCGACTTCATTTTTCGAAGCCTGTGCAGAGCCAGCCCGATACCTGGACAGGCACG
>DASZLP010000049.1:0-15263 GCA_035552355.1 Bryobacteraceae bacterium
ATACGCTCGCGCTCGAGCTGCATCCGGGTAATGCCAGCAACATTTTCGTTTTCGCCTTGCCGGTCGGGCAGATTGGTAACCTGCGGCCGATTCGAGATGCTGCAGGCCTGCACGATGGTGGGACAGGCTTCAGCCTGTCGCCGCACATTGAAAACACGGGCTGAAGCCTGTTCCACCATCGTACTTTCTTTGCATCGTTTTTTCTGACAGCCTCTGCATCTCGGACACGGTTGCCAACCTGTCGATCACCACGTCACCAAATATATCTCGCTTCGTTTATCCCCTCTGTTTCCAAACGATTGCCTCCCAATCACCCCTCCTCGCTGCCCGCCGCCAGTCCGCTTTCCGCCCTTCAGGATGCTACAACCAAACTGCGAATTGGCTTAGTTTTTTCAAATCGCGACGTAGATTTCGCGGTACAAGAACCAAGTGGCATTGTGCGTGGGCAAGAGTGCCCGCATCGCCAGACACTCTTGTATGGGGTCAGTTTGAAATGCGGGGCCTGCCGCGGCGGCTCGGCGGATAGGGGATTTTCGTCAAGTTGATCACCGCGAAGGTAAATGCCACCCGGCCGTCGGGATAGATGCCCTTTATCAGCGCCGGAAATGCACGACCGGCCCAAATTTCCCCTCAAATCTCCGCCTGACTACCCGCTGCCTGCAAGGCACGCTGCCGAATGGCCCCGCATTCGCGCGAAACAGCAACGAAAATCTTGTTTACTACAGCATGCTGTAGTAGTATAAGCGCAGATGCTGCGGCCTGAACCAAAGCTGACCCGGCTTGAGCTCCGCATCATGGAAACCCTCTGGAGCAAAGGCGCCTGCTCCATCCGCGAGCTCCAGGAGGCGTTCCCCGCGGCCGAGCGGCCTGCCTACACGACTGTCCAGACGGTCGTTTATCGCCTCGAATTCAAAAAAGCCATCCGGCGCGCGAGCAAAATCAGCAACGCGCATATTTTCGAAGCCGTGGTCACCCGCAGTTCCGCGCTGCACAGGATGATCGACGACCTTGTTTCTCTTTTCGGCGGCAAGCCCTTGCCAATCGTCGCGCACCTGATCGAATCCGGGAAGCTGACGCCTGAGGATGTGCGCGATGCACAGAAGGCCCTGCGTAATCTCCCGAGGAAGGATAAGAACCAATGATGCCGGCCTGGCTACACTCTGTCGCAGATCATTTGTGGCAATCGACGCTATTCGCGGTTGCCGCGGCTGTCGTCGCCCTGATGCTCAGGAAAAACAGCGCACATGTCCGCTACTGGCTGTGGTTCTCGGCTTCCGTTAAGTTTTTAGCGCCGTTCTCAGTCCTTGTAGCCGCAGGCGCTTATTTCGGGCAGCACACCACGACCGTTGCCGGTCCGCGCCCTGAATTGCCTTATCAGATCGAGCAGGCCCTTATTACCCTCATTCCCGCATCGCCGTCCATGGCCGGCGTTACCCCATCACGGTTTCCGTTCAGGGAGACGATGCCGACAATCCTCAGCGCGATTTGGGCAGTCGGGTTTACTGCCATCGTCTGCTCCTTGCTTATGAAATTGCGCCGGATGCAAACAGCCTTACGTAACGCATCGCATCTTGACTTGCCGATCGGGATTGCGGCGGTGACCTCACCGGCCTTTGGCGAACCCGGCGTTTTCGGGGTTCGCAAGCCGATTCTGCTGCTGCCTGAAGGAATCCGCGCGCAACTGACCGAGGAAGAATTTCAGGCGATCATCTCGCACGAACTCTGCCACGTTCGGCGCCGCGATAATCTCACGGCGGTCGCACACATGGCGGTAGAAGCTCTCTTCTGGTTTCATCCGCTGGTCTGGTGGCTGGGAGCGCGCATCGTGGAGGAGCGCGAACGCGCGTGCGATGAGGAGGTGCTGAAGACCGGCACCGAACCGCGGGTTTATGCAGACGGCATCCTGAAGGTCTGCCAGTTCTATCTCGAATCTCCCCTGCGATGCGTCGCGGGAGTAACAGGCGGCGGTCTTACGAACCGAATCGAGGCAATCATGAGCAATCGAACGGCCCTCAAACTCGGCATTATGAGGAGAGTCGCCCTGGCAACGGTCAGCCTGACGGCTTTGACGCTGCCCGTATTTATCGGTGTGATGAACGCGCCTGTTATTGTCGCCCAGGCGCCGGCACGTGCGGATACCGTGCAGGCGGCGCAGCCGGATCCTAAACCGGTCCCGCCCCGGATCCCGATCCCGCCAGCGCCTTCTCAACCTGAGGTCACACCGAGATTCGACGTTGCGTCGATCCGCCCCTGTAATCCCGATATAGTTCCCGCGGGGGGCAGAAGCGGTCCGGCGCCCACCGGGACATTTCGCAATAATTGCCGGACCCTGAGGAGCCTGATTGAAGACGCATATATTCGATTCGCGGATGGAAAGATTCGCTCGCCGATGTTGACCGGTCTGACCAAAATCGAAGGAGGTCCAGGCTGGATCGATTCCGGCCGCTACACGATCGAGGCGAAGTCCGAGGACGTTCAGCCGGTGCAGATGAAGGCTGGCCCCATGATGCAGGCTCTGCTCGAAGACCGGTTTCAATTGAGGGTTCATCGCGAAACCAGAGAAGGCCTAACCTACGACCTTACGATCGCTAAGGGCGGATCTAAGGTGCAGCCGGCGAAGCAGGGGCCTTGTCTCGCGTCGGATTTGGCCGGTTCGCCATTACCGCCGTTGTTGCCTCGCCCGGGAGACGACAGGCAATGCAATTTGGTCTGGAACGGGCGGAAAGGGCCGAATGCAATCCTTGTCGCGCGGTCGTCAAGTATGGAAAATTTCGCCGCAATTTTAACGATGATTACGGGCCAACTCGTTGTCGACAAGACGGGGATCAACGAATTGATCGATTACCGCCTCGTATATTTTCCCGAAGATGGAATGCCCAACCTCGCCCCAGCCAATGCCCCGGACGGTGCTTCGACATCCGATGACTCCCCTGCCGCTTCAATCTTCACCGTGCTCCAGCAGGAACTGGGACTCAGGTTAGAGCGCGCGCGAGGCGCTCGCGAATACCTCGTGATCGATCACATAGAACGGCCGTCGGCGAACTGAGCCGCCGGAGGGTCCAGACAGGTCGTCTGCTTATTTCCGGCGTTGTGCTTTCCGTCAAACTGAACCGATACTGGCCGGATCACCACCTCACCAAAATATATCTGGCTTCGTTTATCCCCTCTGTTTCCAAACGATTGCCTCCCAATCACCCCTCGTCGCCTTTCCGCCCCTGTCCCCTTTCCGCCCTTCAGGTGCTACAACCAAACTGCGAATTGGCTTAGTTTTTTCAAACCGCTTCGCCGCCACAAAACGGTCCGCGGCGGCAAATTCGTTTTCGGGCGATAATTATGAAAGCCGCGTCGTAAGATACAGGTCATCGAATAGAATCAATCACTATGCCCATCGAAGCAGCCGCCAGCCCGGCGGTGGCCAAACTGAACATCGTCCGCGACGAGATCGCGAAGATCATCGTCGGCCAGCAGAGCGTCGTCGATGGCGTCCTGATATGTCTGCTGGCGGGCGGCCACGTGCTGCTCGAGGGCGTCCCCGGCCTCGGCAAGACCACGCTGCTGCGAACGCTCGCGCGCGCGCTCAGCCTGCATTACTCGCGGATCCAGTTCACCCCCGACCTCATGCCTGCCGACATCGTGGGCAGCATGATCATGGAAACCGACGAGCGCGGCCACAAGTTGCTGCGCTTCCAGCCGGGACCTGTCTTCGCCCATCTCGTCCTCGCCGATGAAATCAACCGCGCCACGCCGAAGACCCAATCCGCGCTGCTTGAGGCCATGCAGGAGCGCACAGTCACCAGCGGCACCACCACGCACGAGCTTGAAGCCCCGTTCCTCGTGATGGCGACTCAAAACCCCATCGAGATGGAAGGCACCTATCCGCTTCCCGAAGCCCAGCTCGATCGCTTCCTGATGAAGATTCTCGTCACGTACCCTTCGCATGCCGAGCTTGCGCGCATCGTCGAACGAACCATTATGCGCGATGAGACCACCGTGCACGCTGTGCTCGGGCGCGAGGACGTTCTCGATCTTCGCGGCACCTGCCACGAAGTTCTCGTCGCGCCGCATGTGCAGGATTACGCCGTCCAGCTCGTCATGGCGACCCAGCCCGATCAGAAGGAAGCGCACGACTTCGCCCGCCGTTATATCCGCTATGGCAGCTCGCCGCGCGGAGCCCAGGCGCTCGTCGAGTGCGGACGCGTCCTCGCGCTGCTGCGCGGCCGTTTCCACCTCAGCGTCGACGATATCCGCGAGCTTGCGCCCTCGGTGCTGCGCCATCGCGTGATTCTGAACTTCGACGCGCATGCCGATGGAAAGTCGCCCGACGCAATTCTTTCGACGATTATTTCAGGCGTAACCGTAAAGGCCTCCGCCGCATAGGATTTTTAAGGACCCCCGAGCATGAGCGGCCGTGGCGAGACGTTACTGGATCGGGAATTTCTGGAGCGTCTGGAACGCCTCACCATCCATTGGCAGCGATCCTTCGCCGGACTCGTGGGCGGCCATAACCGATCGCGTTTCGCCGGCGGCGGTCAGGAGTTTCTCGATCACCGGCACTTTCACGACGGCGACGATCTGCGCGCGGTCAACTGGCGCGCTTACATGCGTCTGGACAAAATGTTCCTCAAGATGTTCCAGATCGAGCCGCGCGTGCCGGTGCGGATGCTGCTCGATACGTCTGCGTCGATGGCCGCCGGAACGGGCGAAAAATTCCTTTTCGCGAGGCGCCTGGCCGCGGCGCTCTGTTATGTCGGACTCGTTCGGCTGGACACTATCCAGCTTCTGCCGTTCTCCGCAACTCTGCGCGAGGGCAAGACGCTGGGGGGCGGGCGCCACCGCTACCGGGTGGCCGCGGAATTTCTGGAAGACCTCAAGCCGGAAGGCGCTACCGATTTTTTGACCATTGTCCGGCAGTATTTGAACGAGTATCCGCAGCGCGGGCTGGTCATCGTGCTTTCGGATTTTCTGGATGAACGCACTTGCGAGCCTGCGCTCCAATATCTGGCGGACTACGGCAACGAGCTGATGCTCATCCAACTCTGGGCGGATGAGGATCGCACGCCGCCGTGGAGCGGCGAAGTGGACTTCGTGGATGCGGAGAGCGGCGGACGGTTGCGCATTCAGGTCGACGACGAGGCGCGGCGGCTTTACACCGAAGGCTTCGACGCGTTTTCGGCCGCGATCAAAGAAGTGGCTTTGCGGAACGACGGCAAGTACGCGGGGATTCCAACGTCGCTGCCGCTCGATGAAGCGATCTTCGGCACGCTGGTACGCGTAAGGAGCATCGCATGATGCGTGTGCAATCACAGCACATGAGGGTCGGTTCAGCAGGATGGTGGCACACGCTTCAGCCTGTGGATTGAACTGCCATGGAATTTCTGAACCTCACCTTCGGCCAATTTGCGGCGCTGTTCGGCGCCGTAGCCGCGTTCTCCGTCGCCCTCTACCTGCTCGATCGCACGCGCCGCAAACAAATCGTCGCCACACTCCGCTTCTGGGTCGAGCCCGGCAAAGCCGCTCCGGTCACCCGGCGCAGCCGCATTCAGCAGCCTCTCTCGCTCCTGCTGCAACTGGTCGGCATGCTCCTGCTCCTCCTCGCCATCGCCGAATTCCAATTCGGCGGACGCGGCAACGCCCGCCGCGATCACGTGCTCGTCCTCGACAACTCCGCATGGATGGGAGCCGCGCTCCCCACGCGTCCCAACGCCAACCTGATGGACCTCGCCCGCGCCAGCGCTCTGGGATGGCTGCGCGCCGTGCCGGCCGCCGACCGCGTGCTGCTGGTCCGCGCCAATGGGCTCGCCACACCCGCGACCGCATGGGAAACCGACCGCCGCGTCATCGCGCGCGCCATTCTCGAAACCACGCCCGGCGCCACCTCGCTCAACCTCTCGCAGAGCCTCGAGTTCGCCAGCCAGCTCCAGCACGGCAGCGGCTCGCTTCCCGGTGAGATCGTCTATGCCGGTCCCGGGCGCATCTCGACCCGCGAAGCCAACAATCTGACCCTGCCGAAGATTCCGGCTTTTCGGGTACTGACCCTCGACGACAACATTGCGAACAGCGGCATTCGCAGCCTCGGCGCGCGCCGCTCCGCCACCGACACAGGCGCATGGGACATTCTTCTCCGAGTCCGTAATTATGGAACAGCGCCGCGCGCAGTCACCGCCACGCTCAACTTCGGCAACATTCCGCAGGGGTCGCGGCCCATCGAGCTGGCGGCCGGCGCCGAGCAGGAGGTTTCCTTCAGCGTCCACACCCGCGCCGCCGGCTTGCTCGAAGCGCGCCTTTATCCGAAGGATGCTTTCGGCGCCGATAACTATGCCGCGCTTGAGCTGCCGGAGTCGCGCAGCCTGCGCGTCGTCGTTTACTCCGATCAGCCGGAGGGATTGAAGCCCGCCCTCGCGTCCGACACGCGCGTCCTGCCTGAATTCCGCAAAACCGCGCAGTATGTGCCTGAACCCGACCCGAACGCGTTAGTAATTCTGCATCACTTCCGCCCCGAGACGCTGCCCAGGGGCAACGTGCTGTGGATCGATCCGCCGCAGGCCAACTCGCCGTTCCAGATAATGGCGCGGCTCGATCACGTCGAGAATCTCCGCTGGGTGCCGGACCATCCGCTCACCGCCGGATTGCGTGCGCGCGATGTGCAGCTCGGCGCCGCTTCGGTGTTCGTCCCGCGGCCGACGGATATCCGTCTTGCCGAGGCGACTGACGGTCCGGTGATGATTGCGAGCGCGTCCGATAACGGAAAGTCGCACACGGTGGTGATGGGCTTCGATCCGTTCGCGGGGGCGATGCGCTTCGAGCTGACCACGCCGCTCATGCTGGCGAATGTGTTCCGCTGGGTTGCGCCGGATGTTTTCCGCGATCTCGATGTCGGCACCCAGAGCGCAGGCGCGATCGCGATGCCCTATGCCGGCAAGGATAAGGATACTGTTCAGGTGCTCACCGATTCCGGCGACAATCTGCCGTTCAACGTGCGCGACAAGTCGGTGGAGTTTTTCGCCGGCGAATCGGCGCGCGTGCGCGTGCTCGCGGGAAACTCGGAGCGCGTCTATTCGCTCACCCTCCCCGAAATGTGGGACGTGAAGTGGACCCCGCCGGCCGGCGTGCGCAAAGGGATTCCGGCGTGGAACGATTCGCTGCGGCGCAATCTCGATTGGTGGCCATGGCTGGCCCTCCTGGGCGCGGCGGTGCTGATCGCGGAATGGATCGCGTACGGACGATACTCGCCGCTGAAGCTGCGCGTAGTAAAGCGTCCACTGGAGCGTGCCGCATGACTCTGTGGGGCAGGTTTGTAACCTGCGGCCGATTGTCAATTCAATGCGACGTAGTTTTGCTGCATTGGCGGCGGGAGGCAGAGTTTGCAGAAAAAGCCATTCGGAATACGACGGTGGAACAGGCTTCAGCCTGTTTTTCAAAGGCTCAGGCACAGGCTGAAGCCTGTTCCACCATCGTAAAGCCCCGCGGCATATCGGAGAGTCTGAGTCGCGTCCTTCGGGTGCGGAAAAAACTACGTAGCATTAGATTGTCAATCGGCCGCAGATTGCCAATCTGCCCCACAGGCCAAATGTATGAGCTTAATAAAGGACAGCCGATCGGAACAGGAACGAAATGACTTTTGACCGCGCCTGGGTCCTCATCCTCCTGATCGCCCCGCTGGCTTGGCTCGCATGGGGATGGGGGCGCCAGCCGCGCCGGATCCATCTGTTCCTCAAAGCTGCGATGGCGACGGCCGTAATCCTCGCTCTTGCCCAGCCGACGTACACTTACCGCGCCCGCAAAGTCGCGCTCGCCGTCCTTATCGATACGTCGGCCAGCGTCACCGACGCCGATCTCGCGCGCGAAAACTCGCTGCTCAAACAAATCGATCAGGCCGCCGGCAGCAATCAGATTGACGTCATTCCGTTCGCACGCGCGCCGCGCCCCGTAGCCACCAGCGAATCCGGCTTCAAACTCGGCCGCACGCCCGGCGCTGACGGACGCGGCACCAACCTCGAAGCGCCCATCCGCCAGGCTCTCGCGTCGCTGCCCGCCGGCATGCTCCATCGCATCGCGCTCATCACCGACGGCAACGAAAATTCCGGAGCCGTTACGCGCGCCGCGTGGCAGGCAAAGCAACTCGGCGTTTCGATCGATTCGATCTCCCTCACCGGCCGCCCCCAGCCGCAGCTCAAGACCGAGGCGGTCGCGATCCCCGGAGCGGTTTTCACCGGCGAACGATTTCCCGTCGATCTGACGATCTACGCGCCGCGCGCCACGCAGGCGACGGTGCAGCTTTCCGCCGAGGGTAAGCAGATCGGGCTGCATCAGATCGCGCTCCAATCAGGTGAAAATCGTGTCCGCATCCGCACCAGTTTGAATGCGGCGGGCGCGATCGACCTCGCAGGGAAGCTCGAATCTCCCGGGTTCGGAGAATCGCGCTTCGAGAACACCGTCGCGGTGCGCCGTCCGCGCATAGATTGGGTTTCGGAAGATCCGGCCGGCACAGAAGGCCACATGTTTGAAGTGCTCAACGTCAACCGCTTCGACGTCGAGCAATCGAAGACGCTGCCGCCTGATCTCGATGGGGCGCAGTTGGTTGTCTTCAACAACATCAACACCGACGCAGTTCCGGCTGCGGACAAACAGCGTCTCGAAAACTTCGTGCAGTCGGGCGGCGGAGCGCTCTGGATCGCCGGTGAGCGCAACGTCTATGTCGATCACAAAGACGCGCCCGAGGACGCGCTCGCCCGTACCTTCCCCGCAAAACTTGTGCCGCCGCGCTCCCCGCAGGGGACCTGCGTCGTGCTCATCATCGACAAGTCTTCATCGATGGAAGGGAAGAAGATCGAGCTCGCCAGGCTCGCTGCGGCCGGCGTCGTCGAAAACCTCAAGGCCGACGATCGCGTCGGCGTCCTGATCTTCGACAACTCTTTTATGTGGGACGTGCCCATCCGCGCCGCCGACAATAAGGCGCTGATCAAACGCGAAATCGGCGGCATCATTCCCGACGGGGGCACGCAGATCGCCCCGGCGCTGAACGAGGCCTATCGCAAGATACTGCCGGTGAACGCCGCCTACAAACACATCGTGCTGTTGACCGACGGCATCTCGGAAGAAGGCGACAGCCTCACCATGTCGAAGGACGCCGCCAACAATCGCGTCACCATCTCGACCGTCGGACTCGGGCAGGACGTGAATCGGACTTACCTCGAAAAGATCGCGGTCACCGCGAAGGGCAAGTCTTACATGCTGAACGATCCGGCGGGCCTCGAACAGATCCTTCTCAAAGACGTGCAGGAGCACACCGGCACCACCGCGGTCGAGAAGCCGATCAAGCCGGAGGTGAAGCATCCCTCCGATCTTCTCGACAAAGTAGATGTCGAGCACGCGCCGACGCTCCTCGGTTACGTGCGCTTCGAGACGCGGCCGACGGCAGATGAAGTTCTGTCGGTCGATGGGACCGATCCCCTGCTCGTACGCTGGCAGTACGGTCTTGGCCGCGCGGCCGTGTTTTCGTCCGATGCCAAGAGCCGCTGGGCCGCGAGCTGGCTGACATGGCCCGGGTTCGACCGCCTCTGGACCAACGTCTTCCGCGATCTGCTTCCGCACGGCAATGAAAGCGAAGCGACGGCTCGCTACGATGGCGCGAACGAAGAGCTGGTCGTCGATTATCACCTCTCGGGACACGCTGCCGACACTGCGGCGCCCCCCGATCTCTACGTCATCGGTCCGGGCGATTTCCGCAAGCCTCTCGACATCGTGCGTGTGTCTCCCAACACCTGGCGTGGACGTCTGCGGATCGGCTCGACCGAAGGCCTGTTTCGCATCCGGTCAGTGAATGAGAGCCGCTCGTTTCCCGAAGTCGGACTCTATCGGCAGGAGTCGGAGCTTTCCGACTACGGCTCGAACGACGCGCTGCTCAAGTCGATCGCGCAGTCGACCGGTGGACGCTTCAATCCGCCGGTGAAGCAGCTTTTCGACAGTGGCGGAAAGTACATCGAATCGACGCTGCGTCTTTGGCCCGGCCTGCTCGCGATCGCGCTGCTGCTGAACCTGATCGAGCTGGTGATGCGCAAGTGGCGTGGAATTCTCGAAAGCTTCCGCGGTCCGCGGCCAAAGGAAATGCGGATCACCGCATAAAATATCGTTATGGCCGGTCCGCGCGCGCAAGGACGTCTGCATGGCGACGACCTGATAGGCGAAGTCCTGCGCAACATGGAAGAGGGTCTGTTCCGTATCCGCCGCAAGACCATCGTTCCCGCCATCTACCGCATCTATCTCAATCCGGATGATTACGAGCCGTTTCGCGATGTGGTGCCGTTCATCGCGGGGGAAATTCGCACAGCTCTGGACGAGCGCCTCGCATCGTGGAACGGAGCCGCCAAGCACCGCAAGCTTGCGTCGGCGCTGCTGGAGAAGATCGGGGCGGGGCCGGGTCAACACGCCGCGCCGCACCCGGCGGAGTATGTGCGGGTGAGTGACGACTGGACTGTGGAGATTTATCCCGATCTCGACGGCAAGCTGCAGGCCGGCGAGATTGAGGTTCATTCAGAATTGGGCGCCCCCCGGAAGGCGGAGTATGGGGCGGGGTCGATGACGCGCCGGATAATCCCGCAACCCGCGGCCGCTCAGGTGGAAAGCGCCCCTGTCGAAAGCGCAACGGCTCCGCCCGCGCCCGCGTCCGAAAAGGAAGACGATTCCGATCAAACAAAAGGCCGGGCGTTTGCGTATTTACGGTATCAGGACCAGCAGGGTCCGAAGACTTTCGAGGTGACGAAGAACCAGGTGGTGATCGGGCGCGGCGGCAGGTCGTTCTGGGTCGATCTTAAGCTGGATACCTTACCCGATGTGTCGCGCGAGCATTGCCGCATCCGACGCGATCGAGACACCGGCCGATTCACCATTGAAGATGTCAGCCAGTTCGGTACGGCGGTGGACGGAAAGCCGGTGGGAAAAAATGAGTCGGCTGAGTTGCCGCCGCGGGGAACGATCAGTCTGGCCGGAGTGATCGATCTGCAGTGGGAGGCGGTGTGATTGCATGACTGACATCCTCCATTGGCGCACCGTCGTCCTCACCGTTCTCCTCGCCACGGTTGCGCTCATCGCGATCGCCGCTGCACTGCGTGAGAGGCATTGATTGCCGGTGAAGTCCACTCTGCGCCACTCTGCCGCGAGCGACCCCGGCAAACGGCGCAAAAATAACGAGGACCGTTACTACGTCGACGCCGATCGCGGTATCTACGCCGTAATCGACGGCGTCGGAGGCCATGCTGCCGGCGAGACCGCCGCGGCTCTTGCAGTCGACGTCATCCAGGAGCGCCTCGAACGTCCAACAGGCACGCCCGAAGAGCGCCTCGGCGAGGCCATCACGCTGGCGAACAACGAAATCTTCCGCCTTTCGCAGACGCGCCCCGAGTGGATCGGCATGGCGTGCGTCCTCACCGTCGCATTAATCGAGGATGATATCGTCACCGTCGGCCATGTTGGCGACTCCCGGCTCTATCTGCTGACGCCGGGTGAGATCCGGAAAATCACGCGCGATCACTCGCCCGTGGGTGAGCGCGAAGACCGCGGCGAACTGACTGAGGCGGAAGCGATGCGCCATTCGCGGCGGAACGAAATCTTCCGCGACGTCGGGTCGTCGGAGAGAAATCCGCATGACGACGGGTTCATCGAGCTGGAAACTTTCACGATGCCCGAGAACGGCGCGCTGCTGCTGTGTTCCGACGGTCTGACCGATCTGGTGAGCAGCGCCGAAATCCGCGCGGGCGTGGAACGTTACGCGCCGGATCTCGAGGCCGCGGCGTGGGCTCTGATCGATGCCGCGAATCATGCCGGCGGCAAGGACAACGTGACAGTCGTGCTCGTGGCTGCGCCCGATTATGCCCCGATGCAGCCCATCCCCAGGGACAAGACGACCAGCACCCATACCACTGTCACGCTGAATTGGACCCCGCTCTTCCTTGGCCTTGCGCTCGGACTGATTTTCGGGGCCGGCACGATGCTGATGTGGAACCGTGTGTCCGCGACCTCGGGTCCGCGCACGCTGATCGTTGGGCAGGGCGGCATCACAGCGGCGCTGAATGAGGCCCACTCCGGCGACACGGTGGTGATTCCGCAGGGCATGTATCGCGAGCGCATCGAGCTTCGCCAGGGCGTAACGCTCAAGGCCGACGCTTCGGGCAATGTGACGCTGACGCCGCCCGACGGCGGTCCGGCGCTCGTCGCGCGTTCGATCGATTCTGGAAGTGTCGAAGGCATCTGGATTCAGGGCGACCGCAATGCCCCGGCGTCGGCCGGAATCGAAATCGACGATGCCAGCCTGTCGATACTGAACGTGAAGATTACAGATGCCGGCACGGGAATCGTAGTGCGTGGAGCTTCGTCGCCCGCCATCACGTCGAGCCAGATCACCAACAATCTCGGGGCCGGCATCGTAGTCGACGCGCAGGCGACTCCGCGCATCGTGAGCAATCTGATCGTGGCCAACGGGAACGGCAAACCTGGCGCGGCGAAGCCCGGCGTCGAGGTGATGGAAAAGGCGCGGCCCGTCCTCAAGGACAACGCCATTGTGGATAACGGCGCCGAAGCCATCTGGATTCATGGCCCGACGTACAGGGCCGCGGCGTTCGAGGAGAATTTCTTCGGCGGCACGCCGGCGAAGAAGGCCATCCGGCTGGTGGATGTGCCGGAGCCCGTCACAGTCTCGAAGACCGGAGCAAAGAAGCAATGATGGATCCCCAGGTCTTCGGGCGCTATCAGATCATTCGCAAGCTCGCAGGCGGCGGCATGGGCCGCGTGTTTCTCGCGTACGATCCGACGCTCAATCGCCAGGTCGGGCTCAAGCTGATCGACGCGGGAATCGACCGCGACAGCATCGACGTCGTTGCCGCCGAGCGCCGCGGCGCGACCCTGCAGGACCAGCTTGCCAAGCGCGAAGCCAGCGGCCGCGTCGCGCAGATCTTCGACGTGGGCGATCGCGAAGGATACTTCTACATCGCAATGGAGTATATCGAGGGTGAGGATCTTTCCGAACTCGTGGCGCGCGGGCCTCTCGGTCCGGAGCGCGCTGTCGGGGTTGCGCTCGACGTTCTGGATGTCCTCGTCAAATCGCACACCTTCCAGACCGTGATCGAGGAACGCACGCATCGGGGCATCATCCACGGCGATATCAAGCCGCGCAACATTCGGATCACTTCGGGCGGCCACGTCAAGGTGCTCGACTTCGGCATCGCGAAGGCCGTGTCGATGACGCGCAGCATCACGTTCAACCAGTTCGGCAGCGTGCCGTATTCGTCGCCTGAGCGCCTGCAGACAGGCGACATGGATGCGCGTTCGGATGTATGGTCCGTCGCGATCGTGCTGTTCGAGATGTTGACGGGTAAGCCTTACTTCGAGGCGGAGGCGTCGTCGAAGCTCGAATGGATGATCCGCAATTATCACGCGCTGCAGCCGTCGATCGCGGAGCTGCCGCCTGGGTTGCGCGAGATCCTCTCGCGCGCGCTCGACCCGGACCTGAACAAGCGGTTTCCGAGCGCGGCAGCGTTTCAGGCGGCCCTCTACGAATGGCGCCAGTATGCGTACCCGAACCACGCGGTCTATTCAAACGACATCGATGCCACGCGGCGGACAGCGTATCCCGATGCGGATGAACGCACGGTGCGGGCCGCGCGCGTGAACAGCGGCACGCCGCCGCGTTCGGTGACGACGGCGAAGAGTCACATACGTTTTCACATCCCCGAGTCGATCTTCCATCTCGCGGTGCCGGCGCTGGTCGCGTTGTTCCTGATTGGTGTGTTCCTGGTGGTGTATGAGCTCCGGATGTGGAGTAATGCGAAGGCGCTGCGCAGCCAGATCGATTCCGGCCAGGTGAGCCCGGACAGGGCCCGCGTGGCGTATCAGACGATGGCGAAGACGAGTCTGTTTTCGTGGCCGCTGACGCCGGCGCGAAGCAGTCTGCTTGACCGCTACACCGCTGAAGCGGATCGCGTGATCGCCGACTATCGCGAGGAGAGCGTGAGTACGCCGGTGAATCCGGACGACTGGAGGCGCGCTCTGACGGCGCTCAACTCCGCAATGGCGCTGGCGCCGGAGGATAAGTCGATTCGGGGTAAGTACGACCTGGTGGATGGCTATCTGCAACTCAATAACATCAGGAAGTTGAAGACGTCGCGTCCGGATTACGCGGCGGCCCGCAATGTGCTGATGAAGAACGCGCGGGGAGACTTCGAGGAGGCGCAGGCGCTGCTGCCCCATGCGCCCGAGCCACATCTCGGGCTGGCGCTCATTCAGATGCGCGACGGCAATCTCGATAAAGCGGAAGAGGAGTTGGAGCGAGCCAAGCGGAATGGATTTCAGCCCGGCCGGCGCGAGCAGAAAGAGCTGGCCGATGGATACACATTAAGTGGCGAGCGGTGGGTGGCGCAGGCGAAACGCGCGCGCGGCTTGCCGCAGATGCAGGATGCGCTGAGGCACGCCGACAGCGACCTCGCCCACGCGCAGGACCTCTATAATTCGGTCGCCCCGCTCTTCAACGGTGTGCAGCTTGCCGAGAAGGTCTCGCTCGAGCGGGACAAAGCCGCGAAGACTCTCGCGGAAGCCGAGCAGGCAGCGCCGCCCGACCCGCCGAAGGTGAACCAGTAATGCGGGCGGCATGGCTGTAACCCGCAGTACGGTTGAATCCCGCCGCGTTGTCGCAACCACGCCGCGCGGCGGCCGCGGGGCGGAACTGCTGTGGCTGGTGCTGGCGGCGGTGATTGTCTGCGGCGCGTGGGCGCTGGTTTATACGGCAAAGATGCGCCGCGCCACGACGCCTGCGCCCACGGTCATCCTCTCCGATGTCGACCGCGCGGATAAGCTGCTCTCGGTGCTGACCGTTCTGCAAAGCCCCGCCGATCGCGATTTCGCGGCGAAGCGCATCTTCGACACGCTTGCCGATCGTAACGGAGAATTCGGGAACGTCGGGGCCATCGCCCGTATCCGCGTGCCGCGCGGCGAGTTAATCGCAAACAAGCAGGTCGAGGAGCTGAGCCGGCGCGCGCTCGACGCGAAGGGCGACTCGATCGCGCTTTTCACTCCCGCCGAGTTCGCGCAAATCAAGCCGCAGGTTGCGGTCCGGAGCGTTGCGGCTTTTCGGCGGAATTTTCTGCTCTGGGCAGGCGCGATTCTCGCGGCGTTTCTGATTACGCACATAGTGTGGGCGGTCCGCGGGTTCGCGGGCCCGTGGCCTTTTCTGCCTTTGCTGCTGATGCTGACTGGCATGGGGCTGGCGCTGATGGTTG
>DASZLP010000050.1:0-5850 GCA_035552355.1 Bryobacteraceae bacterium
GCAAGCGTGCAGTGTCTGACCGCGTCCATCAATTCCGGCAGGCTGAGCTGGAACCCCGGTCTGGCAGCCTCCACGAGCGAGGACGGCAGCTATGAAATCTCCAATCTGTCGCCAGGCCGCTACCGCCTTCGGCTGGATGAAAGGCGCGTCCCCGCTTTCGACCTGCCCGTCCACGTCGCCGGCCGCCTGCCGACGGAAGTGTACCCGCTCCAGTTCTATCCCAATGCAGCCGATGAGGCGGGCGCGCAAACGATTCGAATCGAGCCGGGCGGCCATATACAGGCCGATTTCACCGTTTCCCCGGTTCCCGCGTTTCGCGTCAGCGGAACTGTCAACTTACGCGATCAGTACGTCAACCTCTCGCTCGAAAACTCCTCCGGGACCGAGGCCGTTCCGCCGATGGGCCAATCCAACGGGCGCTGGTCTTTGTCGGCGCCGTCCGGGTCCTGGAAGGTGGTCGCTAATGTATTCGGCAATACCCAGGAGTACGCGGAACAATCCTTCGATCTCCGCGGCAACGACCTTTCGAACATCAACTTGACCCTGCAACCCCTGCCCAAGATCCGGGTGCACATTTCGGATCCGGAGGCTTCGCCTTCCAGATACGTTCAGGTGACCTTCAGTTCTCCGAACCGGAGCGCTTTTTCGATCGCGGCCTCTCAAGACAACCCCGAGAGCCCCCAAGGCTTGCTCCCCGGTGCTTATCAAGTATCCGTGTCCGTCGCCAACGGCAGTTGTATCGATACTGTTACCTCCGGCAATACAGATCTGAGCCGCGATCCGCTGATTGGTTCCCCCGGTGGTACTCCCGCGCCAATCGACGTCTCTCTTCGCTCCGACTGCGCGAGCTTGACTGTTCATGCCGCCGATGGCACGTTGCCAGCTTCGGTTCTGCTCATTTCGGACAATCACGTGATCGAACCAGCGATGCAGGAAGCGCCAGCGGGAACTTCCGAGTTTGCAAACGTCTCTCCCGGGCAGTACGTCGTGTACGCGTTCTCATCCCTCGACGATCTCGAATACGCCAACCCCGAAGCCCTGCGCGAGTACTCCGGCCAGAGTGTCACGCTCGCACCGAAAGAGCATGCCGAAGTGAAAATCGCCATCGCCGCGCGGGGCGGACAATGAGGGCTCTTTCTCGCATAGCTTTCGGCGTCGTCGCAGTGGCCGGCCTTGCCGCGCAGACACAGCCTTCCACCTACACCATCGCTGGAACGGTTGTCGATCATCTCTCGGGGCGTCCGCTCGGCGGTATTCTCATGAGCGTTGTCCCGGTGGCACGAGACAGCGAACCGATTGTGATGCTCACGGGACCCGATGGCCGGTTCTCCTTCCCCCATGTCCCGGCCGGCAAGTATTCGCTCTCAGCCCAGCGACGGGGCGGCCGACCACGAGCGTATCTCGAACACGGCCCCTATAGCACTGCCATCGTGACCGGCCCGGGACTCGATTCCGAACATGTTTCCTTCCCGCTCATTGCGCCGGCGCGCCTCGCCGGCACAGTCGTCGATTCGGAGGGCGATCCGGTTCCGGGCGCCCAGCTCATGCTCATTCACCAAACTTGGCTGAATGGCTTTCCCGAGTTCTCGCCAATCCAAAACGCGGCCTCATCGCAGTCCGGCGCCTTCGAGTTCTCGCAACTGCAGGCTGCGCGGTATTACATCGCGGTCCAGGCGCAGCCGTGGTACGCACAGCACGCCGATCTGACGACCGTGGCGTCGCAGGCGATCTCAAGCGTTCCTCCAGAACTCGATGTCGGCTACGCGGTCACGTATTCCGGTGATACCACCGATCCCGCTGCCGCCCAGCCCGTTCAAGTCGAAGAAGGGAAGACCGCCAATATCCGCATCACCCTGCGCGCCGTCCCGGCCGTCACCCTGACGCTCAAAACAGCTGGTGATGAGCAGCCACCTCCCAATGGATCTCTAACAGTCCAAGGTTTGGGAGGCATGCCTATGCAGGCCACAACAAGCACGAGCTCAAACGGCCATGTGACACAATTGCAGGCCGGCGCTCCCGGCCGCTACGAACTTAACGCCAACTTCGGTTCCGAACGTATTCGCCGAACCATCGATCTCACCTCCAACACCACGCTGGAATTGTCCAAAGACGATCCGCTGAAGTGCACCGGCCGAGTGAGCCTTGACGGATCAGGGTCCGTTCCTGGTCGCGCCATGGTTCTGTTGTTGGTGAACGAAGGAGTGACGTATCCTGGCCGGCCCAACCCAGACGGCTCGTTCTCCTTCGACCCCGTTCCGCCCGGGCGGTCTCAAGTGTTCCTCGACAACGCGCCGGGCCTGTACGTGAAATCGATCTCGCTGAACGGCGTCAAAGCGGCCGGCGATTTCATCGATATCCCTGCCTCCGGCAGCTTCGATGTCTCTGTCGTCGCCGCCCGCGTTGCCGTCGACAAATTGGAAGGCGTGGTCGAACACGACGGCAAACCTGTGCCCGCCGCGATGGTCTTGCTGGTACCCGACGATCTCTCTCGCATCAGCCTCATTCGCCGCGACCAAAGCGACAGTGACGGCACTTTCAGCCTGCCCGAGGTCGCACCCGGCCGCTACACGGTGATTGCTCTCGATGGCGATTCGGACCTCGCGTATCGCGATCCGGCCGTGATAAAGCCGTATTTAGGGCATGGGCAGTCCGTCACGATCGCGCCCGGCTTCAGCCAGCGACTGAAGGTGGAACTTACTCCCCGGCAGCACTGATTATTCTTCCCGCAGCGTTTCGGCAGGGTCCAGACGCGTCAGGCGCAGCGCAGGGACCAGGCTTGCAATGGCTGCGATCGCGACCAACAGAACCGCCACCGATACAAATGTCAGGGGGTCTGTTGCGGTTACGCCCCAGATCATACTCTTCATGAGCCCGCTAACAAAGAGGGCCAGAATTACCCCGACCGCGACGCCTGCAAGCGACAGTACGATGGCGGGTCTGGCCGCCGCCTCGACCACTTGCCTGACTGTCGCGCCGAGCGCCAGGCGGATTCCCATTTCGCGGGTCCGCTGCACGACCGACTGCGCAACCAAGCCGTAGATTCCGAGTGCCGACAACAATATCGCCAATCCCGCGAGCGCCGAAAAAAGCGTCGCGTAATAGCGCTGCCCTTGCAGCTCCGCGCCTTTGACCTGGTCCATGGTCTGGAACGCCGAAAACGTCAGGCGTGGGTCGACGGACTGCATAATGGCGCGCATCTGCTGCTCGATGCCGGGCACAGTTCCATGCGTGCGGACAATCCAGCTCGGATCAAACCACACATGCACTCCGGAGAACAGCGCGTCGGGCAGTTGATCCGCCGGCACATACATCTGCGGCATCAATTCCAACGGATTAGGACCGCCCCAGCCGGCCGAGCTTTGCTCAACATTTGCCACCACACCCACCACGCGCGAAGTCTTGCCTTCGACAATCAGCGGCGTGCCGATCGGATCGCCTTGCCCGCGCAGATAGCGCGCGACAAACGCCTGGTTGATGACGGCTACCGGCTCTGTCCCGGCCGTGTCCGAATCCTGAATCAGCCGGCCGCGGAGCCGAGGGATCTGCAGAGTCTCGAAGAACTCCGGCGTGATGTAGGTGAGATTGGTCATCAGGTACTCGCCTGGCGCGCCAGGCCGCTGAACGCCATCGTTGAGAGGCCGCTGATAGGGCAGGCTCAGAGCCACTGCCGCCGACCCGACGCCGGGAATCTGGCGCATGCGTGCGAGCGTCTCTCGAAAGAGCCGTGCCCCGGCACTCGTGGTTGCATAGCGCACATCCTGCAGGGAAGCCGAAGCAGTCAGCACGTTGTTCGGATTGAATCCCGGACGGAGATTGGCCAGCTTCTCAAACGTACGGACAAGCAGCCCCGCTCCAATCACGAGCACGACTCCAAAAGTGACCTCTAAGAAGACCAGGCCTTGTCGCTTCCAGGTTTTTCGTGCGCCCGCAGTGCCGCGGCCACCCTCGGCCAGCGAGGAACGCAGGTCGACTGCGGTTGCTTCGAGTGCCGGAAACAAGCCGAAGATGATGCTCGTAACGAGCGAGACGCCCAGCATGACGGCAGCAACGCGGACATCCAGATGAATCGGACCCCAGAAGCTGAACTCACGCGGGTTCAGCGCAATCAGTCCGCGCAGCGCGAACTCGCCGATGAGCAATCCCAGCGCTCCGCCACCGACGGCCAGCAGCACGGCTTCGACCAGAAGCTGCCATACGATCCGGCCGCGGCCGGCGCCGATGGCCATTCGCGTTGCAATCTCTCGCGAGCGCGTTGCCGAGCGAGCCAGCAACAGGCCCGCAATGTTCACGCAACCGATGAGCAGCACCAGCGCGACCGCGCCCCAGATCAGGGTCAGCCTGGTATGAACGCCTTGCGTCCAGCCGTTCTGTAGCGGAACGGCGATCTCTCGCGCCGAAGCAGCGCCAGGATATTCCTGCTTGAGACCTTCCCCGGTTACCGCTACCAACTGCCCATTGGCTTCCGCCATCGTCACTCGCGGCCGGAGCCTGGCTATGATTTCGAAGTTGCTTCCAGACCCTTCGCCGGTGTGTGACGCCCGCACCGGCGTCCATACATCGACCGGGACATCCGAGCTAAAGCCGCGCGGCATTACGCCGACGACGGTGAACGGTGCGCCCTTCAATTCGACCGCCTTCCCGATGGCGGAAGCATCGCCGTGAAATAGTCCTTGCCAGAGCCCGTAGCTCAGCACCGCGACGGCCGGACCGCCTGCCGTATCCTCCTGCCGGGTAAAAGCGCGCCCCAGCATGGGCGGAATGCCGAGAACTTTAAAGAATCCGGCGCTCACGCGCTGTTGGCGAACGAACTTCACCTGGCCGCCGGCGTACAGATTCACTCCGCCCGCGCCCCCCGGATACACTGCTGGTTCCAGATAGCTGGCGTGGTCGCGGATGAGCTCCCACTGCCGGCCGTTCTGTCCAGCCTTTATGGCCGAAGCCGTGCCCTTCTGGAAGGAGGTCTCAATCATCACCAAACGGTTCGGATCCGGATAGGGTAAAGGCCGAAAGAAAAGCGTATCGATGACCGTGAAAATTGCGGTATTTGCTCCAATGCACAGACCGAGCGTCAGCAGAACCGTGATGGTGAAGGCGGGGCTATGCCGCAACTGCCGAATTGCGAATCGCATGTTTGAAAGAACGAAGCCGAAGGAGCTTGGTTCCATTGTTTAGACGCAATCAAGTGATTTTGCAGACAGGGCCAAGATGTCCGGCGCGAGTCTCGGCTTCGAGGCCGATAAGCTTCCGCCAATCTTGGTACCAGAGGATTTGCTTGGCGGTTGTGTGGCCGGCCTGTTGAAGATGATTCGGATTCAGCCAGGCGTATTCGGAGGGCAGGGGCCCGTGGAAATTAAGGAAGCGGACGACAAAGACAGGCTCGGAGGGCGATTCGGCGACCTTGTCTAAGAGCTGCTGGTTGGTGGGGACGCAGGTAGTGACACAGTTACCGGAAGCGTCGGTGGTTACGTCGGCCCACTGAGTAAGACGGAGATCTTGGAAGGTTTTCAGGCGCTCAACTTCACGCAGGAAGCGGGCTTCGATGGCGGCGCGGCGGGCGGAGGCACGAACCTTGATCTGTTCTTTCTTGGATTGCTTGTCGTAGTAGCTTTCGACTTCCTTATAAAAGCGCAGGAAGCTGCGCTCGGCAGTGGTTTTGTAGCGCAGGAAGTTGGCGAAGCGTTTTTGCTGATCGTCGGTCCAGTGATCGGCGTTGGCGGGGAGGTTGAATTCGACTTCTTCGACGCGTTTGACAGCGCGCTTGAGGAACCAGTGCGAGCGCGCGAGCTCGGCAACGAGCGCGGCGGCGACTTCATCGTCTTCCGGTTTGTAGTGATTTAACCAACAATCGAC
>DASZLP010000051.1:0-5103 GCA_035552355.1 Bryobacteraceae bacterium
CCGCGCGGACGCACCAGCAGAACCGCTGTCTTTTCATTCAGCTTGTACTGCTTGCCTTCCGGGCCGGTGAAGGAGATCTCGCGGCGGATGGCGTCGCGCAGATTCTTCTGACCCTCGATCATGTTGCGGCTGGTGGGGGAATTGGCGTCCTCGAAATCCGCCATGAACATGCTCGCGCCGGAGTTCAGCGCGTTAATGATCATCTTGCGATCGGTGGGGCCGGTGATTTCGGTACGGCGGTCGAGGAGGTCGCGCGGGATACCCGCGACGGTCCATTCCGATTCGCGGATCCCGCGCGTTTCGGGATGGAAATCGCGCGGTTTGCCGCCGTCGATCTCCTGCTGGCGGGCGACGCGGCGCTCGAGAAGTTCGCGCCGGCGCGCGTCGAAGCGCCGATGGAGTTGGCCGAGCAGAGCCTGCGCTTCCGGCGTCAGGATCTCGCCCGCCGGGTCCATCGCATGCCCCGGCGCGGTGGTGGTGAGATTTGTCGCGCTCATTTCAATTGCGTCCGCACATTCCGGGATTGCTGCACATGCCGCCCGGGCAGGCGGGCATTTCCGACGCGCTGGAGGAAGAGCCGGCGCGCGGCGCGAAGGTCGAATACTCCTGTTTCAGATGTTTCTGGCCGCAGGAGGGGCAGCCGGATTCCAGCGCGTCTTCGGAGCGGCGAACCAGCTTCTCGAACTTGTTCCCGCAGGATTCGCAAAGGTTCTCGGACATATTATGACGGGTCGAGCCGGGCGGCCCGCAATCCGGCTCGCCCAGCCATGCCGCGTGCGCCATGTGCTTCCGATGGCGTAAATGTAGTATCTGCCCGGCGGAGTGAATTGGGGTACGCGCCCGTTTATTTGCAGGATTGTGCTTGTCTTTGTCGAGAGATACACTCCTCATGCTCTTTGAGCGAAGGAGGATTCGATGAAAGAACCCGAAAAGCAGGACTCCGCAGGTCCCTGGCGAGGAGCGATTTCTCGTCGCAACTTACTCAGGGGCGCGGCTGCGCTTGGCGTCGCCGCGAGTGTGCCAGAAGCTTTTGGTCAACAGATACCCCCCACGGGCGCTCCGTTCGGAACGATCTGGCTTTACATCAGTACCTACACGAGTACTACGCCGTCAGCCTTTGGAAACAACGGACAGGGGATTTATTTATGCCAGCTTGATCTTTTCACGGGTCAGTTAACCGTCCTCGGGCTCGCCGCTTCGGCTGCGGCAACGCCCCCGACATCCCTGTCGAGTCCGTCTACGATTGCGCTCGATCCGAGTCGCACGCATCTGTATGCCGGAAATGAATTCGGGCCGCCCGGAGCCGTGAGTGCTTTTTCGATCGACCGGCCAACAGGCGCTCTGACGCCGCTGAATCAACAACCTACCGTGGGCGCTCCGGCTTATGTCGGCGTTGACCAGAACAGCAAGTATCTTTTCTCAGCCGAGTACACAGGCGGCCACTTTGAAGTGTTCCCGATTATGGGGGATGGTTCGCTCGGGCCAGCGGTGTTTCAGCAGTCGGATGCCGCTAACGACAAGGTGCAGCACGCCGTCAACGCGCCCCCGGGGAGCTTCGCCATCAGCGCTCATGAGGTGACGAGTACCGGGCACCCGCATATGATGCAGACGGACCCTTCGAATAAATGGGTTCTGGGCGCCGATGCGGGGCAAGACCTGATCTACGTGTGGAAACTGACCCCTGGGGCCATGACGCCTCTGACCGCGGCCACGCCAGCCTCCGTCAATGTGCCGCAGGACACCCCGAATAGCGGCGATGGGCCGAGGCATTTCGCCTTCCACCCCAACGGGAGATGGATGTACTCCATTCAGGAAGAAGCGTCCACCATCATCTTCTGGCATTTCAATTCCGGTACGGGAACTCTTTCACAACAACAGATGGTCTCGAGTTTGCCGCCCGGATTTGCGGGTACGAACTTCACTTCGGAAATCCGCGTGTCTCCCGACGGCCGATTCGTCTACGGCGCAAACCGCACGAACGACACCATCGGCGTTTTCAGGATCGAACCAGATGGCACGCTTTCTCAGGTAAGCCACGCTTCAACGCTCGGGGATTATCCAAGAATATTCACCATCGATCCCTTAGGGCTGTTTGCGGTGGTTGGTAATCAGCGCGCCGACAACGTGACTACCTTCAAGATCACCGGCAATTCGCTGAAATTCACGGGTAACTATACGCCCGTGGGAAGCCCGTCAGGTATGGTTTTCCTGTATTGATTGATTGCGATATTCAAGAGCCGAGGCGGGTTATTGCGCTTCGGCTCTTACGCCGCCGCTCCGGTTCGTCCCGCAGGTCGCGCAGAAGATGAACCTGGCGAAGCCTGTGTCGTTTCTCTCCCGTTCTCATTATTCGAACGGCAACCGCGTCTGGCCTGGATAGATTTCATCGCCGGACCGCAACGCAACGCCGCGGCTCGCGTGCGCGGGAACTTCAATGCACCGGCCATCGCGGAAGATGCTGATCCGAGTGAACTGCCGTCGGTGTAAATGCGCCATATCCCGGCACTCGGATCAGGACGTGATTTTTCAGATCACAGGAATCTATCGCCGGGAATAGCGAAGGCGATAAATAACGGCCAGAAGCACGATACCAGCGATGGTTACGGCTGCCCTCGGAACGGACTTCACGCCCACAAAGCCCAGCAAGATCGCGACGACGGTCAGGAGGAGCATCGCCAAAACCTCAGTGCTCATGGTGCGCCACAGGGTGCGGAACGTAGCCGTCCAATTCTAACGCGCGGGCTTTGACTCAAAAATGAGCCGGGCCTGGCCGAGATAAATTTCATCGCCGGGGCGCAGCGCGACGCCGCGGCTTGCGTGCGCGGGGACTTCGATGCGCCGACCATCGCGGAAGATACTGGTTCCGAGAGAACTGCCGTCGTCGTAGATGCGCCATTCGCCGCCCGCCGAATCGAAGCGAAGATGCGCGTGCGAGCGGGAGACGGTGGAATTGGCTTCGTGCAGGCCCTCGGGAAAATGAAGATCGTTGCGGCGAACCGCGCGGCCGAGCGAATCCACCACTTCGGGATCGCGGCCGATATTCACCTGCTGCCGTTCCAGAGGGAAGATTTCAGCCGATGCGATGCCGGTTTTCGCGAGCAGCTTCGCGGGAGCCGGGGGGGCGGCGGGCTCGCCCTCCTCGAGTCGCCCGGCCGCGGCCTTTTCGCAGACAACGCGCAGCTCAGCCGCGGCGTCCGGCGGGAAATGGATTTCGACGGCGAGATCGCGCGGCGCCGAGACCCGCTCCTCGAGTAGAGTCGCGCGAATATCTTCCGCCATCTGCGCCGGTTCGAAAAGGGTCTCCAGAACGGCTTTGCGATCGGGCGCCGCCGCCATCAGCTCGATCCGAATCAGGTCGAAGGGGAACACGCGATCGCCGCGCTTGCCGGCAGTCGCGCGCGCGCCGATCTGATCCAGAGCATCGCGATAGAGCTCGATGGCCTCGCGGGTTCCGGGCGCGGAGGCGGAGCCGCCGAAGATTCCGCGGAGGCGCTGGTCGAGCGCTTTCTCGATCTGTTTGAGAAATGGCATTTACTGAATCAACCCCAATTCTTTGGCCGCCTGCGCCAGATCGCCCGCGATGGGCGCGGCCGCCGCTCCGCCGTAATGACCATTCTCCGCCAGCACGGCGAAGGCGATGCGGTGTTCGCCGGCTGCAGGCGGCGTATCGGCGTAAGGCGCGAAGCCGATAAACCAGGCGTGCGAAGGCGCGGTGGCCAGCTCGGCGGTTCCGGTTTTGCCGGCGATTTCCGGTTTCAAGGACGCGAGCCGGCGTCCGGTACCGCTGGTGACGACGCCGCGCATGTCTTTCGCGAGGAGCGCCGCGTCGTTCGAAGAGACGATCGGCTGGGGAGCCTGGGTTCGCGGATTGCTGTCGTCAGTGATCCACCTGCCGAACGGGAGCTGGCCGCCGGCGGCGACCGCCGATGCGACGCGCGCCATCTGAAAAGGCGTGACCACCACCTGGCCCAGGCCGTAAGAGGCCTGCGGCATTTGAGGCCGGAGATTTTTTACCGTCGGCGGGTTGGCGACGGACACGCCGATGATTTTCGCGGTATCGAGCAACTGTTGCGGCCCCACTTTGTACGTCCCGAGCTGTGCGAAATAAGCGTTGCAGGAAACGACGATGGCGCGGTTCATATCGAGCGTGCCATGCGGATTTTTGTCTTCATTGTCATCGCGAATGGGACGCCGGGAGTTGCCGACGTAATTGCCGGTGCGTCCGTCGGGAAGCCGAATGCACTGGTATTGCTGGTGGGCAAGGGCGGAATTCAGGCGCAATGCCGCCATAGCCGTAACAATTTTGAACGTGGAACCAGGGGGATACAGACCGTAGCGGGCGCGATCGAGGAGCGGTCCCGCGGCTTCTCCCAGCGCGAGCTTCTGCTGCAGCAGATCCGGCGACGGATAGTTCACGGAAGCGAGGAGGTCGCCCGATTCGGGGTCCATGACGACCAGCGAACCGCGGCTCAGATGCGAGGCGGCAAGGTGGGTCCGCAGGATAACGGTCGCTTTTACCTGCAGGGCGGCGGAGACGGAAAGATGCACGTTGCGCTCTCGCTCGCGGATGCTTTTTACGGCCGGATTATCGGACTCCCAGCGGTGGCGAAGCAGGGGCAGAAGCTCGCGATAGTCGTATCGGATGGTGTAAAAAGGCTTGCCCCGCGCATCCTTCACTTCAACGACTCGCGCCCGATCGTCGTAGCCCTGAAGCCGTACCGCGGAGTCGCGTTCGATGAGCGATGCGTTGGGCGCGCTCCAGTTGGCGCGCGTGCGAATGTCGCCGAGAAGGTGGAACGTCACTGCGCCGAACGGATAAAAGCGCGGGTCGGCGCGATTGCAGGCCTGATCGATATCGATGCCGAGCTGTTTGTATTCGGCGCGATGCCGTTCGAGCTCGGCCCAGTCCGAGGTGGCGAGCGGGAGGCCGGCGCGGTCGTAGATGGTTCCACGCTGCAGCGTATGGGCGGCGGCGATCAGGCGTGGATTGTAGATGAATCGCCGGCCGCCGTCGGCCTGAATCACGAGCGTGCCTTCGCCCGCGATGGGATCGGCGCGCGCGATCTGTACCCATGCGGCTTTGCCGACAACCGTGCAGAAAAG
>DASZLP010000052.1:0-6232 GCA_035552355.1 Bryobacteraceae bacterium
CCGTCCGCGATAGAGCACAACCGCGCCGTTGCTGCCGGTGAATCCGGTCAGGTAACGAACATTGTGCAGGCTCGTGACGAGTAACGCGTCGAACTTCGATTCGGCAAGCCGGTCGATCGCGCGAGTACGGCGAAGTTCTTCGGGCGCAGGCATCGGAATCTTTTACGGGACAAGCGGCGGCACAAGCAGGAGCTTGCCCGCGGTCTTCCGCCCTTCGAGATCGCTATGCGCCTGCGCGGCGTCGGCCAGCGGGTACTTCTTATCGATCCGAAGCTTCAGCTTGCCGGCTTCGATCCACCCAAGCACATCGCCGGAGCGCCACAGCAATTCTTCGCGCGTAAGGCAATGATGCGCGAGGCTGGGGCGCGTAAGGAAAAGCGACCCCTTCGGGTTCAGGATGTTCGGCTCGATCGGATCCACGGTGCCGCTCGACTGGCCGAAGAGCGCCATCATCCCGCGTGGGCGCAGCAGGTCGAGTCCTTTAAGAAACGTGCTCTTGCCGACCGAATCGTAGATCACGTCCACACCTTTGCCGCCGGTGAGGCGTTTGACCTCCGCGGCGAAATCGTCGCGGGTGTAGACGATCACTTCATCCGCGCCCGCTTCTTTGGCGATGGCAGCTTTGGCGTCGGAGCCCGCCGTTCCGTAAACCGTCGCGCCGAGCATCTTCGCCATTTGGACGATCAGCCTTCCCGCGCCGCCGGCCGCGGCGTGCACGAGGGCTTTCTGTCCCGGTTTCAGTGGAAATGTCGAGTGCGTGAGGTAATGGGCGGTCATGCCCTGGAGCATCGCGGCAGCGGCTGTTTCCAGGTCGACGTGCGCCGGAACCTTCACGAGTTGCGCGCCTGGAACAACTGCATACTCGGCGTAAGACCCTCGATGCATCGCATACGCGACGCGATCGCCCGGCTTCACTTCCGTGACGTTCGCGCCCACCGATTCGACAATGCCCGCACCTTCGTTACCGGGCGTGAACGGCAGCTCGGCCTTGTAGAGTCCGGCGCGGAAGTAGACGTCGATGAAGTTAACGCCCGAGGCCGCGATTTTAACGAGAGCCTGGCCCGGATCGGCGGAAGGCGCCGGCGAATCCACGAGCTTGAGCTCTTCCGGACCGCCGCATTTCGATACCTGAATATGTTTCATAACCTGGCGCGGCGCTCGACCCCCCGCAAAATCCTGCCGGAGTGCGCGGCGAAAGCATACAGTAACAGAAACAGCACGCTGAAGGGGAAGATGAGCAGGCGCCCGATGGTGCGGATGGCGCCCGCGCCGGAGAGGCCGAGGCGCACCAGCACGAACCCGCGGATGGCCGCCATATTTTCGCGATGCACCCAGAAGTAATCGCCGTTTTCGTTGAGGATGAAAAACTTCGCGGGCACGCGCAGCGCGATCAGGCATTTCCATTTCGTCATGATCGATTCGGCCGAGCAGATCATGCACGCGGTGGAGTAGTTCCGGCCGCGCAACAGCCGGATCAACTCGCGGCGTCCATCCGGCGAGTTGTAATCGGTAACGCGGTAGACGACGGTTTCAGGACCAAAGCCGCCGGGCAATCCGGTATAGCAGGTGACGAGATCGATGGGGATGTTCGGTCCGAACGCGGCACGGAGATGCGGATAGATGTTTTCCGCCAGTCCGCGCGATCCGCTTTCAATGAAAAGCAGGCGCGTGTGCGGCCTCTCGCGGCGGGTGAAGAAGTAGCGCACCAGGATCTTATTGCTTTGCCTGCTCAGCGGCTGCGCGAAGAACATCCGCCAGTGCCTCGGCGGCGCTGGGATTGAGAGACAGCCATACGTCGAACGTGCCGTTGAGCTTGCCGGTCTCGCACGCGCAGAGTTTGACGCGCACGCGGCGTCCAATCCATTCCGAATCCACCGGCTGCGCGTCTGCACTCGCGAGCTCGAGGACGCGGCCACTGCACGGCTGGAAATCGGGAATCGCGTCGCGCAGTTTCCGGGGAAAGGTGATCCAGTTGGGGTGTGTGCGGGCGAGTTGAGTGGTCATGATGCTAATGATAGCGGCGAACGCGCGCCGAGCGCCCGGCCGATCGTGGTCACAATCATCCCGGGCGTCACCGGATTGTCGCGCGGCTCCGCCCCGAGTCTGTCAGAACTTCCATAGACCTCACCGCCTGCGATCCCCGCGCCGGCCATCACGACGCTGAAGCAATGCGGCCAGTGATCGCGGCCTCCATCGGGATTGATTTTCGGCGTGCGTCCAAACTCGCCGAGCGCGACGATCAGCGTGTCATCCAGCGTGCTGAGAAGCGAAGCAAACGTTCGGTCGAACCGGGACGCTGCCGCGCGATGGGACTCGAACGAGCCGAAGGGTTTCCACCCGTGGATGTCCCAGCCGGGCACGTCGATCACGCGCAACGCCGGATGTTCGGGTAACGCGAAGAGTTCTTCGGCCGCGCTATGCGTCATCTCCGCGTGATAAACCGAACGAATGATCGTGAACTTATCGGCATGCCTCGCGGTTAGCGGCAGGATCTCCGATATTTCGATCCCCGGCACGTTGGTTTTGATCGCGCGAAACGGACCGCGAACCTCGCTCGGCGCATCCGGCTTCGGGTCCCAGGTGTCGAGGTGCGATGGTCCGCCTCGCATCCGGAGAACGATGCAGGCTGGGTTTCGGGCACGTAAGCCCAGAGGCAGCGCGGCGACGCCAAGGAAATCCCTGCGGCGCATCTCAGTGGGGGTGGGGCTCTGCATCAACCTAGGGATGATGTTTTGCATCAACGTCGGGGTGATGCTTTGCATCAACGTCGGGGTGATGCTTTGCATCAACGTAGGGGTGATGCTTTGCATCAACGGTCGGTGAATTCCTCGTGCCAGGCCATCTGGACGGCTTCGAGTTTGGACTCGTTGGATTTCGCCGGATCGCCCTCGAATTCCGCCAACGCGGTGATCCACTTGAGCAAATCGGTGAAGCGAACCGACAGCGGGTCGACGCCCGGATGGGATTCCATCAGGGCAAGGGCGATCGCTTCGTGGTCTTCCCAGTTAAATCCAGCCATCTCACAATAGTAACGGCATATGGCGTGTTTTGCGTGTTGGTTTTGCATGCTATCCTGCCGGTGAAACGTGTTCCGCATACTCTTCCGCCGGACAACGGCAGTTGCGCTCCTCGCCATTTCCGGCGGGTACTGCTTCGGCCAACTGAGCCCGAAGCAGAAGGCGGAGAACATCGAGTCTTTCGAAGTTGTGTGGCGTACTGTGCGCGACCGGCATCCGGACCCGAAGCTCAATGGCCTCAACTGGCAGGCGATTCACGACTCGACGAAGCCGCTTATCGAAAATGCGCGGACGATGCAGGAGGTTCGCGGTATCCTCGCTGCCATGCTCGGGAAGCTTGAAGCGTCGCACTACGCGATCATCCCCGGTGATCTTTATAAAGAGATCGACAGCCCGGTGTCCGCCGCCGAATCGTCTAAAAACGGACGCACTGAGACGGGCAGCCCCGGCATCGTCCCGGTCATCATCGGCGATAAAGCTGTCGTGGGCCGCGTCGAGCCCGATTCTCCGGCAGCGCAGGCGGGACTGCGCCCGGGCATGGTCCTCGATTCGATCAACGGCGCGAAGCTGTCGTCGTCCATGCGGCTGCTCGACGATTTGAAAGACCGCGAGTCGCAGAGCATCGTCGAGAAATCCGTAACGGAAAAACTGAGCGGGCCCGTGGACCAGCCAGTCGCGGTCGACGTCACGGATGAACAGGGGAATCAGAAGCATATCGAGATTACGCGCACGCCGCCGAAGGGAACGCTGGTGCGTTTCGGCAACTTGCCGGAGACGCGGCTCTACTTCGAATCGCGCGCGCTGCCGGATGGCGCGGGCTATATTCGCTTCAACGAATTTCTGGACCCGGCGTCGATCATGCCGCAGTTTGAAGCCGCGCTGAAGAGTTTTCGAAAAGCCCCGGGCGTGATGATCGATCTGCGCGGGAATCCCGGCGGTATCGGCATCATGGCGATGGGCATCGCGGGCTTCTTCATAGTCAAAGACGGCCAGCGTTTGGGCGAGATGAAGACGCGTGACACCACGCTGAAGTTCGTGATCTTTCCGCGGCCCGAGACTTATGCGGGTCCACTGGCCATTCTGGTGGATGAAGGGTCGGCGTCGACTTCGGAGATCCTCGCGGGCGGTCTGCAGGATCTGAAACGCGCGCGGATCTTCGGCGTGCGCACCGCGGGCGCGGCGCTGCCGTCCGACATCGTTCGCTTGCCCAACGGCGATGGATTTCAGTACGCGCAGGCGAGCTACACTTCCGAAAGCGGGAACGTTCTGGAAGGCGCCGGCGTAAAACCAGATGTGGTGGTCGAGCAGACACGCGAAGCCCTGCTCGCCGGCCGCGATCTCGTGGTGGAGGCGGCGGATGAGTGGATTCGTTCCGCGAAGCCCTGAAACTCGGATCAGAACGCGCCTGGCTTGTGTGGCTGCTCTGTTCTGTTACGCGGGCTTCCTCCAGGCCGCGGACAAACTGCCGCCCGTGAGCCAGGTGCTCGACCGATATGTCCGGATAACCGGCGGGGCGGCGCTCTGGCAATCGAAACATACCGAACGCGACGACATCGAAGGGCGCACGCTGGATGGCACGCGCGTTGTGCTGCGGGCAACCGTCACAAATTCGCGGGCGGGGAACGCGGTCAGCGAGGTCGAGGTCCCGCAAGCCGCGAGCGAGGGTGTTTACAAAGGTGTCGCGTGGGCGAACTCCGCCTTCTCCGGCGTGCGCATTAAGCACGGCACGGAGCGCGATGAAGCGATTCGCGACTCCCGCATGCTCGAAGAAGGCGACTGGCACGAGCTCTATCCGAAGTCGACGGTGGCCGCAATCGAACCGATCGGCGGCGAGCCCTGCTATAAGGTGCTGCTTCTGCCTTCCGCCGCGCGGAAGATCGAATGGTTCAGCGTGACCACGGGGCTTCTGGTGAAACGGACTGCCCTCGAGATCGCGAGCGCCGGCGATACAACGGTTGGCTACGAGGTCGAGGAATGGGCCGAGCGCGGGGGCATCAAACAACCTTCCGTGTTGCTCGCCTGGCGCGGTGATTTCCGCTACCGGCTACGCGTCCTCAACACCATATATAACGTGAACCGCGCGGCGTTTGAATATCCCACTGAAGTGGCGGAGTATCTGAAAGCCGATCGCGCGGGGAAGGCTTTGCCGAACGCCGAGGAGATTATCGAGCGGCATATCTTCGAGTCCGGCGGGCCGGAATTTTATGAGATGCTGCGGACCCAGAAAGTCACCGGCACGCTGACATTGGTGGCGCGCAATCTCGAAGGCCGCATGGAAACGTGGGCAGCGGGCGGCGGCAAGTATTACCAGTCCACCGACATCCCCGGCCTGGGAAAACAGGAAGAGGGCAGCGACGGCGTGATTGCCTGGGACCGTTCACCGGTGATCGGTCCGCGCATCAAACCTCGCCGGAACGGCGCGGCGCTGGGTGTCACGCTCGATGCCGCCGGGATGATCGAGTGGCGTTCGCTGATCGACCGCGTGCGCACCGAAGCGGAGGAGACGATCGACGATCGCGAGTGCTACCGGGTGCGCCTCAAACCGCACGACGGTTCGCGCGACATGATCCGCTGGTACGATCGCGCGACGGGATTGCTCTATCGATCGGACCTCACGATTCCGACCGACATGGGGACGCTGCCGATCGTGATGACGTTCGAGGAATACCGCGATGTTTCGGGAATCAAATGGCCGTCACGGATTCATATCACGGCATCCGGACAGGACACGTTGTTCGCCGCCGATGAAGTGAAGCTGAACGAGCCGGTGGACGATTCGGTGTTTGAGGTCCCGGAGGAGATTCGCGATCTGGCGCAGAAGAAAGTGGAAGCGGGGTCTTCTGCGCCGTAGCTTCCAACATTGCGGTGGCGTGAAAGGGGAAATCGGTGTAATATTGGTGCTGAGGTGGCTGGATCGGGATCAATCCAGCCACCTTCGGATTACGCTAGAGATCGAGTTCGATCTTTAGTTTGGTCCGTCTCGTCCTCAGTAACAGCAGGAACAAGAGCAGCACCGTAAGAGCCATAAGCAGGGCCCTTCTTTCTGCCCCGCGATTTGCAGCCCCGCCCCTAAACGGCGGGGCTTTGCATTTTGTGCGGAGCCCAAGTGCCGCTCCATGCAAACCGACTCTCTGCAAATCCGGACAGATACGAAATCGATTGTCACCGAAAGAGCCGCCGCGGCGATATTGTCCTTCGGAGATGAGAGGGGTAGG
>DASZLP010000053.1:0-2395 GCA_035552355.1 Bryobacteraceae bacterium
AGGTATGCGTCGCAGAAGGAGATCCTGGATGTGGCGCGCGGGTATCGCGAGCGGAATCTTCCGGCAGATGTGATGGTGGTGGACTGGTTTTACTTTACGAAGATGGGCCAGATGGATATGGATCCGCGGTACTGGCCGGACCCGAAGGCGATGAACGCTGAGCTGCACCGGATGGGATTTCATTCGATGATCAGCGTGTGGCCGCGCTATGTGCCGGAGGATCGTTACTACGCGACGATTCTGAAGAATGGATGGTTCGAACATCTCGCCGACGGCACGCCGACGAATGGGCTGCCGTATGACAAGGCGGGCTCGGATATCGACACGACGAACCCAGATGCGGCGAAGTGGTTCTGGGATCGCATCAATGAGAACTTTGTGTCGCTGGGGTTCGACAGCTTCTGGGCGGATGAGACGGAGCCGGACCTGCCGCCGAATGGAAGCTATTTGAACATCGGACCGGGCACGGAGTTCTTCAATGTGTATCCGTACTTTCACACCAAGGCGATCTATGACGGATTTCGCGCGGACCTGAAGGACCGGCGCGCGTTGATTCTGTCGCGCGATGCGTATCTCGGCGCGCAGCATAACGGGACCATCTTCTGGTCGTCGGATATTTATCCCACGTGGGACACGCTGAAGCGCCAGGTGCCCACGGGAATTGGATTTGTCGCGTCAGGCATGCCGTACTGGAGCACGGATATTGGCGGATGGCAGTATCTGCCGTACTCGCATACGCCCGAGCGGCCGGTGTTGATCGATCCGAGCGATGCGCGCGACGAGGTCGGCCACTACGACGACTATCCGGAGCTGTATGTGCGGTGGTTTGAGTACGGCACGTTTCAGCCGAACATGCGCACGCACGGCAGCCGGAAGTTTAACGAGGTCTGGAGCTATGGGAAACAGGCTGAGCCGATTCTCGAGAAGTATCTGAAGCTGCGCTATCAATTGATGCCTTACATCTATTCGCTGGGTTGGTACTCGCATGAGACGGGCGCGCCGTTTATGCGTGGGCTGTTTATGGACTTCGGCAGTGATCCGAAGGTGGCGGAGATTGGCGATGAGTACATGTTCGGGCCGGCGCTGCTGATTGCGCCGGTGACCGAGCAGGGAATGACGAGCCGCGAGGTGTATCTGCCGGCCGGCACGGACTGGTATAACTTCTGGACGAATGAGCGCGTGCACGGCGGGCAGAGACTGCGCGTGGATGCGCCGATCGATACGATTCCGATCTTTGTGCGGGCGGGATCGATTCTTCCGCTCGGCGCGCCGGTGCTGAGCACGAATGAAAAGCAGGCGATCGCCGAGGTGCGGGTCTATCCCGGAGCCGATGGCGAGTTCACCCTGTACGGCGATGACGGCCAGACATACGCGTACGAGCAGGGCCGGAGCGAGATCACGCAGCTGCGCTGGGATGACGCGAGAGCAAAGCTGGAGCATGGTGGAGCGAAGGCGTGGAGTCCGCCGGATGCGGCTGTGCTGCATATCGTCCGGCGTGCTGCCGCACGTGATGCGGCGCGTTAGGCGAGATCTTGACTGTCAGTGTTCGAGTGCATCCAGCCATCGTCGGAAGCGCCCGGGACACCAGACGGCTATGGGCATAGATAGACCCGCGCGAAACCGCTGCACACAGCCCCCGGCTTCAGGGAAGCTTATGTCCGATAACACATATTCTGTATCGTGAGCGCACGACATCGCTGGCCACGCGCTTACACGGCTCTATCCCCTTGCCGCCAGCCCGTCTTTCTGGCTCCGCAACCCGCAGCAGATCCGCAAAATCCCGATCGGGCTTCAACTGCATTCGCCGCTTGCCGGCTTGCTAGACTCACCTGAGCGGCAATCCAGAACGAACCATGCAGATCGTCCAGACCGTCTTCGGCGTCTTCCATCACTTTGAGCTGGCCCGCGAACTCTCCGAGCGCGGTCATCTGCGCCGCGTCTACTCCACCTGGCCGTGGGCGAGGCTCAAGCGCGAAGGCCTCGCCCGCGACAAGGTGGAAACCTTCCCGTGGCTGCACGTGCCCGAGTACCTCGCGGCGCGCGCGCCCGTCGACCTCACCTGGCTGCGCGATCCGCTCGGCTACGCCAACGCCGTCACGTTCGACCGCTGGACCGAATCCCAACTGAAGCGAAGCCTCCGCCGCGGAGGCCGCATCGACGCGCTGATTGGAATTTCGGGCTCAAGCCTTCGGGCCGGCGCGCTCATCCAGAGGGCCGGCGGGGTGTTCATCTGCGACCGCGGGTCTACACACCAGCGGTACCAGGAGCAGATCCTAGGCGATGAGTTCCGCCGTTGGGGCGTCAACACACCGCCCTCGGACCCGCGCGACACCCGCCGGGAAGAGGCCATTTACGCGGCCTGCGATGCCATTACGGTCCCATCGACGGCGGCGGC
>DASZLP010000054.1:0-12537 GCA_035552355.1 Bryobacteraceae bacterium
GGGCCGGCGAACCGGCAGAAAGTGGACCCGGACGCGGCGCAGCGAGGCCGCGCGCTGTATCTTCAGTACTGCATCAACTGCCATGGAACGCTGGCGCGGGGAACCGATCAGGGTCCGGACCTGATGCGGTCCGTGCCTGTACTGAAGGATCTTCTGGGAAGCGAGCTCGGTCCGGAGTTAAAGAAGAGCGCGATCCACCAGGCCGCGCTTTCCGAAACGCAGGTGGTGGACCTCTCACATTTCCTCAAGCAGCGCATCGAAGAGGATTCGCATAATCGCAATCCGGTGCGGGAGCCCAATGTGTTGACAGGTAATGCCGCGGCAGGCCGCGAGTACTTCAACGGCGCGGGAAAATGCAACAACTGCCACTCGCCCACCGGCGATCTTGCGGGGTTAGCGAAACGTTATGACCCGGTGACGCTGCAGCAGCGCTTCCTGTTTCCGCGCACGGGAGCAAGACAGCGCGTGCAGCCGACCGAAGTCACGGTGAAACAGAGCTCCGGTGTCGAAACCAAAGGGACGCTCGTGCATATCGACGATTTCACCGTTCAACTGCGCGACGCCGCGGGCGAATACCACTCGTGGAATCGCACGGCTGATCTAAAAGTTGAGATCCGCGATCCGTATGCGGTCCACAACGAGCTGCTCGATCGATATACGGATACCGATATGCACAATATCGTGGCGTATCTGGCGACATTGAAATGAAGAGAATCATTGCATTCCTGATCGTTTCGGCCGCTCTCTTTGCGCAGGATTGGCCGACTTACAACGGCGATTATTCCGGACGCCGCTACAGTCCCCTTACAACAATCAATTCCACCAACATCAACTCGCTGCGGCTGGCGTGGATTTACCGCGCCAATCCTGGAGCCGATCAGGCCGGCGGAGGTCGCGCCGACGTCGTCATCAAAGGCACGCCGCTCGAGATCAACGGCGTCCTCTACTTCACGGCGCCCGACCACGTGTGGGCCATCGATGCGCGCAGCGGCCGCGAGATCTGGCATTACGGGTGGAAGTCGAAAGGCGGATGGCACATCGGGAATCGCGGCGCGGGCGTTTACGGAAGCTGGCTCTACTTCGAAACGCCCGACTGCAATCTGGTGTCGCTCGATCTTAAAGACGGCCACGAGCGCTGGCACAAAGAGATCTGCGATCTCGATCAGTTCTACTACGCATCCGTCGCGCCCATCATCGTCAAGGACCACGTGATCACCGGCGTGAGCGGCGACGACCTCGATATTCCCGGCTATATCGAGTCGCACGATCCGGCGACAGGCGACCTGCAATGGCGGTGGTACGCGCATCCGGAGCCCGGCACGCCCGAAGCGAAGACGTGGCCGAGTGTCGAGGCGATGCTGCATGGCGGCGGCATGACGTGGGTTCCGGGCACGTACGATCCCGCGCTCAATCTCTACTACTTCGGCACCGGCAATCCGCAGCCTGTGATTGCCGGTAAAGGACGGAAGGGCGACAATCTTTACACGGAAAGCATCGTCGCGCTGAACCCAGACACCGGGAAGCTCGCCTGGTATTTCCAGCCCTCGCCGCACGACACGCACGACTGGGACGCGGTGCAGACGCCCGTCCTTTTCGACGGCGAGATCGCCGGGCAAAAGCGCAAGCTGCTCGCACAGGCCAGCCGCAACGGTTATTTCTTCGTGCTCGACCGAACCACGGGAAAGAGTCTCGTGACGAGCGAATACGTGAAGACGAACTGGACCAAAGGCGTCAACCAAAAGGGCCAGCCCATCGCCAATGTGGCCAAGGAGCCGCAGTTCGACGGCGCGCTGGTTTCGCCCAATCAGGGCGGAGCTGCGAACTGGCCGCCGCCGAGCTTCAATCCGGAGACAGGGCTTTTCTATGTCAACGCGGCGCGTGCGTTCAGTGTTTATTACCTCTATGATGACGACGACCGTCCGGAAGGATGGGGCGGAAACGACCGCTCCGGATTTTCCGAGTCGATGCTGCAGGCCGTCGACTACGCAACCGGCAAAATTCGCTGGAGCCACAAGTGGCCATCGCCGACCGGCGGAACACGCTCGGGTCTTTTGAGCACAGCGGGAAAGCTGTTGTTCGCCGGTGACAATTCCACCAATCTGGTGGCGCTCGATCCGGCGGCTGGAACCCCTTTGTGGCACGCGGGCCTGCACACGGGGGTCACGAACGGGCCGATGACGTACGAATTGGATGGCGTTCAGTACGTTGTTGCCGGCGCCGGGGACAGTCTCTACGCTTTTGCGCTCGGACCGCGCTGAAACACGCGTACGTTAAGTGACTCCTGCTTCAACGGACGCGCCTCGAAGCTGTGCCAATCTTCCGCTGGCAGGGTTCCTGCACATCGTCCCCGCCAAGGAGGTTTCGTGAAAAGACTCTCCCGTTCCGCAATGTTTACGGTGTTCCTTGGCTTGGGACTGGCGGCTTTCGCCCAGAACCCCGGACAAAGGACGCCCGGTCAAACACCCAACCAGACCGATCCGAGTCCTCAGGCCGATAGCCGGTCCACCACTCTGACCGGTTGCCTTATGAAAGGAGAAACGGAAGATCAATTCGCCCTCACCGATAATCAATCGGGCGAAAAGTATGCCTTCGCCGCGCCCAGTCAACTGCAGAAATATCTGAACCAGACCGTGCAGCTTACAGGGACGGTGATGATGCAGGGCGGGACTAAGTCCTTCCGCCCTGAATCCGTGAAGTCGATTTCGGCTTCGTGCGAGCCCGCGAAGTAGCGCGCCGAAACAAAACGGCGGCACTCTACTCCGAGTGCCGCCGTTTTATTCGCGCGAGTTTATTCGCGTGTGACCTGGCGATTATTTCGGCGTGATCTTGTACATTTTGGCGGTCGCCGGCGGGTTGGAATCCGTCAGCACGTACATATTCCCGTCCGGCCCAAACCGCACGTCGCGAATACGCGCACGATACTCCGGTTGGAGCAACAGGGGCTCTTCGCCGATCACTTTGTTCGTCTTCCAGTCCATGTGCAGACGGTCGAGCACCTGGGCCCCCAGGCCGCCCACGAAGATGCTGTCCTTCCAGCCCGGAAATTGGTTGCCCTGATAAAAGGCCATACCAGACGGCGCGATCACCGGATTCCAGTAATAGCGCGGCTGCTCCATCCCTTCCTTCTCCACGATGCCGGTGGTAATGGGTGTGTTGTTGTAATCGATGCCGTGCGTAATGACCGGCCATCCGTAATTCTTGCCGGCCTCGATCTTGTTCAGCTCGTCGCCGCCTTGCGGGCCGTGCTCGGTCTCCCACAGTTCGCCATTGGCCGGATTGATCGCCAGACCTTCGGGGCTGCGATGACCCGTCGAGTACACCTCCGGCGGGTTACCGGCCTTTCCGATGAACGGATTCCCCGGAACCGGCTTGCCTTCCGGCGTAAGGTGCAGGACCTTGCCGATGGTTGTGTCGGCCTGCTGGCCGTAGTCGGTCGGCGGCGTGGGCGCGCGATCGCCGATGCTTACAAACACGTTGCCATCGCGGTCGATCGCGATGCGGCCGCCCTGATTCGCGCCCGCGCGCCGATTGCTCAACGCCGGCATGGAGCCGAAGATGATCTTCGCGCCGCTGATGCCTTTGAGGTCCGGGTTCAGAGTCGCGCTGGCGAGCACGATATGGCTGTCCATGTCATTCGTGTTCTCGCTATAGGTGAAAAAGATGCGTCGGTTCTGGGCAAAGTTTTTGTCGAGCGCGAGGTCGAGCAGCCCGACCTGCCCCTGGAAATGGACCATGGGCACACCGGTCAACGGCTCGGATACGGCGCCGTCGGCATCCACCACGCGCATGTTCCCCTGCTTTTCCGTCACCAGCATCTTGCCGTTCGTGCCTGGAAGGAACGCGATGGCCCAGGGCGCCACCAGTTTGTCGGTGACTGTCGTGACCGTGTAAGCCACACCGCTCGGCTCATAGGGAGCGTGCGTCTGGTTTTCCCACAGGGCGTGATCGTCGGTCTTGCTGGACGGGCGAGGGTCGATTGGCTTGCCCTTTTCGAGCTGGTATTGCGGAGCGCCGCGGCCCGGCCCTCTGCCCCGGCCGGCGCCTGGACCACCTGGCCTGCCGGGGCCGCCCGGCACGGGGCCTCCGGAAGGCGGTCCCGCGGGTTGCTGTGCCATCAGGAGGGTGCCGGCGAGCACAAAAGCGCCGAAAAAGCAGAGTAGACGTCGTTTCATAGGTTACTCCAAGGATCTTATATCGTTGCCTGATTCAAAGCCGCGGCCCTTCACCGTCGCGTGTCCTTCATCTTACCGGCCGCTTTCGGCACGACCCTAACAACCGGGATCAGCGAATTCTGCTCCGCCGGCTGCGCGGCGCGCGGACGGTTCGCCAACTCGTGGTTCAGGCTTTCGACGAATTGCTCGATCTGCCCCTGCATGGCAGACATTTTGGCTCGCATGTTCAGAATGATCTCGACACCGGCGAGATTCACTCCCAAGTCCCGTGTAAGGTGCAGGATGACTTCGAGGTGCTCGAGATCCTCATCCGTATAGAGACGCGTATTGCCGTCGCTGCGGCTGGGCTTGAGCAACCCTTCGCGCTCGTAAAGGCGAAGCGTTTGCGGATGCACGCCGTACTGCTCCGCCACCGATGAAATCATGTATGCGGCTTTCGATTTCTCACGCATTAGCATGTTCCTCCTGCTCGAAGAGCTCCTTGCGAGGATCTTCGGGGTGGAGAGTGGCAAGCTCGCGAAGCAGCTCTTTGGTTCGCTCGTCGTGCACGGCCGGCGTCTGGATGACCACCTGCACGATCTGATCGCCGCGAGCGTTTTTGCGGGCGTTGAAGACGCCGCGCTCGCGCAGGCGGAATTTCTTCTCGTTCGGCGTGCCGGGCGGGATCTTGAGCAGCGTGCGGCCGTCGATGGTCGGAACTTCGATCTTGGCGCCGAGCCCGGCTTCAGCCACAGTGATCGGGACCTTCAGCTCAATATTGTCGCCCTCGCGCCTGAACAGCGGGTGCGGCTCGACGCGCGTGGTGATGTAGAGATCGCCCGCGGGCGCGCCCATGGTGCCGGCGTTGCCCTTGCCGGCCACGCGCAGGCGTGAACCGTTCTGCGCCCCCGGCGGAATACGAACCTCGACCATTTCCGAATGCGCGAGGCGTCCGTCGCCGTGACACGCCGGGCAAACGTTCTTCAGGCGGCCTTTGCCGTTGCAGCGCGGGCAGGTCAGGTTGAATTTCATGTTGCCTGCCATCTGGGTTACCGTGCCCGCCCCGTTACATTGCGGGCAGGCAGCCGATCCGGATTCGTTGCCGCCAGTGCCATGGCAGGCCGGACACTGATCCGAGCGCGTGATTTCGATTTTGGCCTGCGTGCCGCGGATGGCCTGCCAGAAACTGATGTTGAGTCCGTATTCGAGGTCGGCGCCTTTTTTGGGTTCCTGATCGGCTTCTTCCGGGTCGCCGCCGGAGTGGAAGAACTGGCTGAAAATATCTTTGAACGAGCCGGATGATGCGCCACCGCCGGCCGAGGGTCCGCGGCGGCGCGCTTCTGTTTCGGCCTGCGCGTTGCGAAACATCTCGGAGAAATCGAAGCCGCCGAAATCCATGTTGGGATGGCTCCGGCCGCCGCTGCCGGGCGGCGGACCGGCATTGAAATTGTCGGAATAGAAACCGACCTGGTCGTACATCTGCCGTTTCTTTGAATCGCTAAGGACGTCGTACGCTTCCTGCACGTTCTTGAAGCGGTCTTCCGCCGCCTTGTCACCGGGATTGAGATCGGGATGGTATTTGCGGGCGAGCTTCCGGTAGGCTTTGCGGATGTCCTCCTCAGACGCCGCGCGTGGGATCGCGAGTGTTTCGTAGTAATCGTGTTTTGGCGGTGACGGCATTGGTTAATGATGGGTGAAGCGGCTATCGGCCGCTTCACCCGCCCTCCTTGATCGCCGGCAGGAGTGCCGGCGCTGCGGGCGGCTTGCTTGAGGTAAGCCGGCCCGCGCCACATTATTTCTTGTCGTCGACGTCCACGAATTCGGCGTCCACCACGTCTTCCTTCGGCTTGTCGCCGTCGGAAGGTGGAGGCGGCGCGCCTCCCGGCTGGGCTCCCGGCTGACCTTGCGAGGCCTTGTACATGGCTTCAGCAAGTTTGTGGCTTGCCTGCGTCAGCTTGTCGGTCGCGGCGTTGAGTTTCTCCGGATCGCCTTCCGTGATCGCCTTCTTCACGTCTTCGATCGACGCCTCGATGTTGCGCGCGTCTTCGTCGCTGACCTTGTCGCGGTGTTCCTTCAACGTCTTTTCGACGTTGTAGACCATTGCGTCGGCGCGGTTGCGAGCTTCGATCTGGTCCTTCGCCTTGCGGTCGTCCGCGGCGTGCGATTCCGCATCCTTCGCCATCTTCTCGACTTCCTCTTTCGAGAGGCCGGAAGACGACGTGATGGTGATCTTCTGCTCGTTATTGGTCGCTTTGTCCTTCGCGAGGACGTTCAGGATGCCGTTGGCGTCTATGTCGAACGTGACTTCGACCTGCGGCACGCCGCGCGGCGCGGGCGGAATCCCAACGAGCTGGAAGACGCCCAGCAGCCGGTTATCCTTTGCCATCGCGCGCTCGCCCTGGAAGACCTTGATCTCGACCGAAGTCTGGTTTTCGGCCGCCGTCGAGAAGGTCTCGCTCTTGCGCGTCGGAATCGTCGTATTGCGGTCGATCAGCTTGGTGAACACGCCGCCGAGGGTCTCGATGCCGAGCGAAAGCGGGGTCACGTCGAGAAGGAGCACGTCCTTCACTTCGCCCCCGAGCACCCCGCCCTGCACCGCGGCGCCCACCGCGACCACTTCGTCCGGATTGACCGTCTTGTTGGGTTCTTTGTTGAAGAGCTGCTGGACGATGTTCTGAATGCGCGGGATGCGGGTCGAGCCACCCACCAGCACCACTTCGTCGATCTTGTCGGGCGTGATGCCCGCGTCCTGCAAAGCCTGCTTGCAGGGTCCGACGGAGCGCTGGAAGATGTCCTCGCACATCTGCTCGAAACGCGAGCGGGTGAGCTTCATGGCAAGGTGCTTCGGTCCGGAAGCATCGGCCGTGATGAACGGCAGGTTGATATCGGTTTCGAGCAGCGTCGAAAGATCCATCTTGGCCTTTTCCGCGGCTTCCTTGAGGCGCTGGAGCGCCATCTGATCCTTCGAAAGATCGATGCCCTGCTCCTTTTTGAATTCGGCGATGATCCAATCCATTACGCGGTGGTCGATATTGTCACCGCCGAGATGTGTGTCGCCATTGGTCGACTTCACTTCCACCACGCCGTCGCCGACTTCGAGAATCGACACATCGAAGGTGCCGCCGCCGAAGTCATACACGGCGATCGTTTCGTTCTTCTTCTTGTCGAGGCCGTAAGCCAGAGCGGCCGCGGTGGGCTCGTTGATGATGCGCTTGACGTCGAGTCCGGCGATCTTGCCGGCGTCTTTCGTCGCCTGGCGCTGGGAGTCGTTAAAGTACGCCGGCACCGTAATCACCGCCTCGGTCACCTTCTGGCCGAGATAGGCCTCGGCGGCTTCCTTCAACTTCGTCAGAATCATGGCCGAGATCTCGGGCGGAGTATACTTCTTCCCCTGAATCTCGACCCGCGCGTCGCCGTTTTCGCCGCGCACGACCTTGTAAGGGACCATCTTCATTTCTTCGGTAACTTCGTCGGCGCGGCGGCCCATGAACCGCTTGATCGAGAAGATGGTGTTCTCGGGGTTGGTGATGGCCTGACGCTTGGCAACCTGCCCGACAAGACGCTCGCCGCCTTTTGCAAAGCCGACGACGGAGGGCGTGGTGCGTCCACCTTCCTGGTTGGCGATGACGGTCGGCTGACCGCCTTCCATGACGGCGACGACCGAGTTGGTGGTGCCGAGGTCAATGCCTATGATTTTGCCCATATTGTTGTGGTGCCTCTCTCCTGAACTGATTGCTGCGGGGGAGCGCCCCCGGTATTAGCTCAGTACAATTATGAAATATGAGTGTGACCCTGTCAAGTGTTATTAGCCCGTCTGTTTTGGGCCAAGCGGACGGAACCCAGTCCGATCGCCACAAACGCTTTATAATGTTATACTTGCATTGTAAGCTAACCCGCTCGACGAATTCAGCAGTCGGTGTCAATAGTCGGTTAAAACCCTGAATTCAGCCGCGCACGTCAGTAAGCGATGCTTCGAGGTTGCTAAGGTCTGGGAATCAGAGCCAGGCTCCAGGAGGCGGTCTCATCTGACCCTTTGGCGGACGCGGCCCGCTTCCAGAGAGCGGCGGCTTCGTCGTCAAGGCCCCATTCTTTCGCGAGTAACCCATCGATCGCCCAGGCGCGGGCATCGAGTGCCGGTAGCTCCTTGTCGCCAATAGCCAGCTTGAGGGAGTCGCGCGCTTCGTCCGGATGTTTGAGGACAAGCTGCGCGGCCGCGCGGGCGAATGGGTCGATTGCAGGCCGCGGCGCGCCGCCGAGTGCAGGTGGGTCCGCCGGGAGAGGATCGGCGATTTTTCCGGAGAGCATTTGGGCCCAGACTTCGAAGGTGAGCGCGTCAGCCGCCTGGGTGCCCTTATACTTCTCGATCCACGGAGCAGCGCCGGCATAATCCCCAAGATTCATCTTTGCCACGATCAGACTACGCTCGAACTCCGGCTCGATAAACGGTTCAGAAGGGCCTCCGCCGGCGTTGACTTTTACTTTGGTGAAGGTCTTGTCGTCGATACGGGCCTGCGCTGCCTTCTCCAGCTCCTTCCATTGCTTTTGCGCCTCAGCGGCCTTGGCAAAATACGAGAAGGCCTGGCTCGAGAACAAAGGCAACTTGCCAAGTTCCTGGGCGGTTTTCAGCAGCCCCGGCCAGTTTTCCGACTTGAGGTAGGCCTCGCAAAGGGCGAGTTGAAGCTCGGCCTTGTCCGCGGTCTTCGCCTTCGCCAGCTCCTGTTCCAGGATGGCGATCGCCTGCGGTGACTTTGTGAAGCGCCCGATCAGGCTGGCGGCGGCGCGCCGGATGGCATCCGGTCCGCGAGTCTCGGGGACCACGCCGGACCACAGACTTCGCACGGCCGGCTGGGCCGGATCGCCGGGTTTGGACTGGATGTCTTTCACGACGAGATCGAGCCACCACTGGGCAGCTTCGATCTGTTTCCGATCGAGAAGATCCAGCACCAGCTTTCCGATATCTTCGGCGCTTTCCGAGAGGCCAAGGATTTTCATGGCGCCATCCTGGCGCACGACATATGCGGTCATGGAGGTGGGAGCCTCCAGCGTCACGCGGAAGCCATGGCTTTCATCTCCACCACTACTCTTCAGGGAAAGCACCCCCATGGCAATGTCCGCCAGATTCTCTTCGGAAAGACCCAGCGATCCAAGCTGGCGCTGGGCCGGGCCCATGAAATTGTTGAGCGCGCCTTTAGCGTCTTCCTCAAAGCGATCCATCATGTCCGGGCGGGCAAACAAAGGCTCAAAACGCTCGCGCCGCACATCGCCTTCGAGCATCGGCAGCATAAAACGCTGCATCACCGACCGCGGATCGCTGTCGGGCAGCAGAGCATCTTCCCGCTTCTTTACGGTGTTCATGATTTGCTGGAGAGATGCAAGCTGCTGGGCGTTGCCTCCGCGACTTGCCGCGGTAAGCAGCGCGCGGGCGTCGTCGTAACGGCGCAGACGCATCAGCACCAAAGCCGTCCCGGCGAGCTGCTGGGCGCGCGAGGCCGGATCCGGATACTGCGATTGAAGTTCGAGGACGGCGCGGCCCGGCCCCTCGTGGATAGCTACGGAAACGGCAGCGATGATGCGGGCCTGCGCGGTGTCGGGCGATTTCTTCGCCGCATCGAGCGCGTCATCGACACGGCCCGCCATGATGAGCACACCGATGAGATTGGAACGGATGACGGCGTTTTCCTGTTTGTCGAGCATTTGCCTGTACAGGGCGGCGGCCTCGTCGAGCCGGGACCCTCGTCCGTAGCGAACGCCGCGCTCGTTGTGCTCGAGGAGAATCGCCAAATCGGTCTGGGGAATGATGTCATCGGGCTCGATGGCAACGGCCTTGCGATAGCTCTTTTCGGACTCCGCGGGATCCCAGTCGCCTTCGAAGCGGCGGCCAAAGATGTCGTGCTGGAGTATCCAGCCGAGGGTTTGCCAGGCCAGCCCGGAATCCGGATCCCGGGTGACCGCGATGCGGGCTTCCGCGCGCGCCGCTCCGCCCATACCGGCGATGAGAAGCGTGCGCGCCATGCGAATGTGACTCCCGGCTTCCGCGCCGTGCCGGCGGATGTCCTCGCGGAGCAGCGCAAGGGCTTTGTCGATCTGGCCGGCCGCGACGTACTCGGCCGTGGCCGGCACGAAGAGAACGGCGTCATTCCGCGCCGTGGCCGGGTCGTGCAGGGTCTTATACACCGCTTCGAATTCCGCCGGAGTCAGACGGCGCTTCGAGCAAGTCAGCTTGAAATCGGCTTCGACGCTGCCATCGGGATTGGATTTATAGACGCGACTCCACTGGAGCGGGCCGATGGCAACGTCTTTTGACGCCGGAAGACCCGACACCTTAAAGAGTGCGGGCGGGCGAAGTTTGAAAACACGCTCGAAGCTGACTGCTTCCCTGAAGTAGTAATCGGAAACGCGCGGCGTGCGTTTATCGCCGTCGTCGGGCGCCGGCTCACGAAACGCATAAGGGAGTTCGTCGAGCACTTGCCACGGGGCCAGCTCGACGCGCGCTCCATCGTCGCCGGTCACGACCTGCGGTGTCTGGGCGGCTACCAAGCGGACAACGAACGGGAGACTCAGATCGTCGCCGCCGGATACGGAATGAGCTCCCAACGATTTGGCGCGATAGTTATCCTTCACATACTTCTTCAGCGATTCGGCGTTTTTGCTTTCGTCGCGTCCGTAAGCGGCTCGCAGGTTGGCCTCGGTGGAATCGGAGCCTTCTCTCGTCTCTTCGATATCCCCCGGGCCGAAGCTGCTCACCTGGATTTCGAAAGTCCGGCGATGCCATGCGTCGGCGAGATCGGGCGTGGCCGTGAGGGCAGCCGATCCGTGGCGCGCAATCAGCGCCAGACGTACCTGATCGTCCGGGGGAAGCGTTCCGATCCGGAAGTCCGACGCGGTGGCGTCGAGCCAGAGCGGCGGCGTGCTGTCGACGTAGACAATCGCGTGGTTGAAACCATCGAGACCCGGAAGATCGCGATCGACGTCCGTCCCGGCTTCGGCGTCGAGAAGGGCCAGATTTGCTTTCAATCCGGCGGCGCGCAGCATGGCCACGAGCAGGGTCGATTTGTCCTTGCAGTCGCCATACTTCCGCAGCAGCACCTCGCCGGGCGTCGCGGGTACAAGGGCCGCTTCCGCCAGTTCGACGCCGGTATATCGGATCTGCCGGTGAAGACGGGTGGCAAGGCGGGCCGCTATGTCTGCAGGTTTGCCGGTCAGGTCGAGCCCGTCGAGCAGACCTTTGAGATCGGAATTGGCAATCTGGCGATCCACAATGTCGGAATAGAGACCGGCAAGGGCGCTCCAGGAGCTGCTTGTGGAGAATGCGAACCAGGGGACAGCGGCAACATCCGGCGGCAGGCCGGATTCGAATTTCGTCCGTGCCGGACGCGCGCTGAGCTCGACGTCGATCACGGTCTGAGGTCCGTTTTCCTGATGGATGGCGGACGGCGGAATCAAACCGGAGGCGATATGGACAACGGGAGCACCCTTCGCAGCTTCGATGTGAACGTGAAAGCGCTCGAGGGGAACGTAGTCGGTTACCGAAATCCGGCGCAGAATACCGGCGCCGGCGAGCGCGGGCGATTCGTCGCCGTCGATTTCATACTCCACAATGGACCCGATCTCGATGGCGGGGAGCGGCGCGCGTACCACACGCCCGTCGGAGAATACATTGTCCTCGGCCTCACGGGCCGGGGAGTCGCTCACGGTCCTGGGGTCGAGCATGTGGACAGCGCCGTCCTTCGTAATCACGCGCGCGCGGAGGCGGGGCATTTGCGCATGCCAGGGCTGATAGGGCGCCTGCACCGATGCCCAATCCTCCTTGCCGTCTTCGGAGAGAATTCGATAGACCCTGCGGATATCGTAGTGGAGACGTCCGGATTTATCGATCGAATACCGGGACTCGTCGAGGAGAAGCACCACCGGTTGGCCGGATGGCGATTGCAGGGCCAAAGCCTCGCGGCTGACGGCGGCGGTATCGGCGGCGAAAGGGATGTCCCAAGGTGTTTTGGCTTGTGCGAAAGGCAGGAATATGGCGAGCGTGGCGCCCGCCAGCCCCACAAAAAACTGCTTTTTCATTGCTATTCTTTCGAGCTTAACAGGAACTGAGCGAATTCATACGTTACGAAGGGTTAGCTCTTCTTTGCCTTCGTACTTTTAGTCCGACTCATTATCCTAACTTACAGGAGTACCACGGGATGGAGAGCCTCAGCAGCTGATGAACTCCGGAACGATCTGATCGGCTCGTGGCGCGGGCGGTGCGGCGATGTTTCATACTTGAATCTGCGCGGCTCGTGCCGCAAGGAGACCATTTTGCGCAAATCGCTTTTGGCGGCGATTCTTCCTGCCTTCTTTTCGATTGTGGCGCTTTCACAGCCGAGAGGCTGGAACGACGCCTTCC
>DASZLP010000055.1:0-21005 GCA_035552355.1 Bryobacteraceae bacterium
GAAAGAAGCGAGGCCGAAAAAACAGAGGACGAGAACCGCCCGCGCGCGATGCCGCTGCGTCCGCCGATTGGGCGCGGGTCGCCGATTCATCCGCCGGTTGGTGCGCCGCGGCCTGCGGTGCCGCCATCTCCAACCGGGCCGTCTCGTCCGATTCCACCGCTTCCCCGGCCCATTCCGGTCGGCGCTCCGAAACCCGGACAGGTGTTATCCGGACCGCGCGCCCCGCTGCCGAGTGCGCCGCGTCCGGTTCCGGGCGCCACGCCTCCGCCATCGTCCGCAGCGAGCCCGGCGGCTCCAGCTTCTCCGGCCAGCCTTGCACCTGGCAGCTTTGCTCCAGGAACGCCGCGTCCGGCGGCTCCACAGGTTCGTCCTGGCGTGCCGATTGCTCCGCCACCGCGCCCAACCGGCGTTCCCGGCCAGCCGCGGCCCGCATCCTTTCCAGCGGGACCCGGCCAGCAGCAGCGTCCGCTCGCCGGCCAGCCTGCGGCGCGTCCCATCGTTCCGCCGCGCCCCGATCTGGCCGCTCGTTTAGGACAACAACCGGCCCGTGCGCCCATGCCGGGCCAGGCTCCGCCGCCGCGTCCCGGTGTTCCTCTGCGTCCGCAGGCTCCACGTCCGGGGCAGCCTTTGTATCAGGGCCCACCGCGTCCCGGCTCCGGGCCGATGATGGGCCGAACCGGTCCCGGCATGCGCCCGGCGATGCCCGGCCAGCGGCCCGGTGGTCCGCGGCCCATGCATCCGACCTCGCGGGGCGGCTTGCTCGGACCAGGCGCGCCGCCGCCACCGCCCGATCAGGCCACCCGGCGTCCGCCATTTAATCAGCAGAACCGCGGCCGTGGTGGACGCGATCGCCAGAGGGATCCCGAAGAAAAGAACCTGCGGCCGCAGACGCGCCGCGAAATGGCCGCGCCGCCGCCCATCAACCGGGACATCACCATCTCCGAAGGCATCACGGTCAAGGAGCTTTCCGAAAAGCTCGACGTGAAGGCCAACTTCGTCATCAAGAAGCTGGTGGACCGCGGCATCTTCGCGACCATCAACCAGACGCTTGACGCCAAACTCGCTACCGACATCTCGCGCGAATTCGGTGCCTCCACTTCGACCGTGACTTACGAAGAAGAGGCGATGCAGGATATCGAGATCGCGGAAGAAACGAAAGACCTCTTCCGGCGCCCGCCCGTGGTTACCATCATGGGCCATGTCGATCACGGCAAGACATCGCTGCTCGACGCCATCCGCCAGGCCCACGTCGCCGACAAGGAAGCCGGCGGCATCACGCAGCACATCGGTGCTTATCACGTCGACCACAACGGCCATACGATCGTTTTCATCGATACACCGGGCCATGAAGCGTTCACACGCATGCGCGCCCGTGGCGCGAAGGTCACCGACATCGTGATCCTCGTGGTCGCCGCCGACGACGGCGTGATGCCCCAGACGCTCGAAGCGATCGATCATGCGCGCGCGGCCAAAGTGCCGATCGTCGTCGCCATCAACAAGATCGACAAAGCGGACGCGCAGGTCGACCGCATCAAGCAGCAGCTTTCCGATCGCGGTCTCCTCGCCGAAGACTGGGGCGGCGATGTGGTCATGGTGCCCGTCTCGGCCCGCACCAAACAGAACCTCGATCTGCTGATGGAGATGATCCTGCTCGTTGCCGAACTGCAGGATCTCAAAGCCAATCCCACACGCCCCGCTATGGCAAGCGTGCTCGAAGCGAAGCTCGACCGCGGGCGCGGTCCGGTTGCGACCGTGCTGGTGCGCAACGGAACGCTGCATGTCGGCGATTACTTTATTTGCGGCACGGTTTTCGGCCGCGTGCGCGCGCTGCTCGACGATCGCGGCCAGACGGTGAAAGACGTGGGTCCGTCAATGCCGGTCGAGGTGCTTGGTCTTGAAGAGCTGCCGGAGGCCGGTGACAGCTTTCAGGCGGTCACTGACAACGCGAAGGCGAAGCAGATCGTGCTCTACCGCGCCGAGAAAGAGCGCGCCACTCAACTCGCCAAGACCGGGCGCATCACGCTCGAACAGCTCCAGAAGAAGATGGCGGCGGGCGAAGTGCAGGAGCTGCCAATCATCCTGAAGGCCGACGTCAGCGGCTCGGCCGAAGTGCTGCGGGATACGCTTGAGCGGCTTTCAACCAATAAAGTGACGATCCGCGTCATCCGTTCCGGCGTGGGCGCGATCAACGAGTCCGACGTGCAGCTGGCGGCGGCGTCGAATGCGATCATCATCGGCTTCAGCGTGCGTCCGGAACGCAATGCGTCAGCGGCGGCGGAGCAGGAGAAGGTCGATATCCGGCTGCACACGATCATCTACGAAATCGTCGACGAAATGAAGAAGGCGATGATGGGATTGCTTGCGCCTGTCTTCAAGGAACTCTACCGTGGCAGCGCGGAAGTCCGCGAGGTCTTCAGGGTTTCGAAGGTCGGCATGGTCGCCGGCTGCCTCGTCACGGAAGGAACGATCACGCGCGATTCGCAGATGCGGATTACGCGCGATAATATCGTGATTCACACCGGCAAGATCGGTTCGCTGCGCCGGTTTAAGGACGATGTCAGCGAAGTCCGCGCCGGCATGGAGTGCGGTATTACGATCGAAAACTACGGCGACGTCAAGCAGGGCGATGTGATTGAGGCGTTCGTGATGCAGAGGGTTGCGAACGAACAGGCGTAATGGCCGTGGTGGGCGTATTGACGCTCGAACTTCGCATTGAACACGCGCACTCTCTCAAAGAGAAGCGGCACGTGGTGAAGAGCCTCAAAGACCGTCTCCGCAACAAATTCAACGTCTCTGTCGCCGAGATCGACGACATGGACCTGCACAACAGCGCCGTGCTCGCGGTGGCCACGGTTTCCTCAAGCCGCCCCTTCGCGGAAAAAGTCTTGCAGACGGTGGAGCGGGAGGCCGCGAGCCAGCTGGGGCCGATGCTGATCCGGGCCGAGGCCGAGTGGTGGTAAGAGCCGGTTGGTGAAAGAGACATGGAAGAGCATCGCGCGCGCCGGGTCTCCGAGGCGGTCAAGGAAGAACTGGCGGAGCTGATCGGTTTCGAGATGGATGACCCCCGTCTGGCATCCGTCAACGTGACCAGCGCGGACGTATCTCCGGACATGCGGATCGCGCACGTTAAAGTCACGATCGAGGTGGGGCAGGAGAAAAAGGTGCTCGAAGCGTTGGAGCACGCGAAGGGCTTTCTCAAACACGAGCTCGCGTCGCGTCTGAATCTGCGGCGCGTGCCCGATTTGCATTTCTCATCCGATACGCATCCGGACGCGGAAAGCCGCATCGACTTCCTGCTGCGACGGGCCAAACGGACGCGCGCGCGGGAGTGAGGGCGGTTATTCCTCGCGTACCCTGACGGATTCCAATGGGTAGACCGCGTTGCGGCGGGGATTGTCCGGGTCATAGAGCAGACAAACCTCTGTGCCTACTACCGGCGCGGTACGACGGTTGAATGTGGCGGTCACGGCATGTTGGCCGGCAGGTGTGAAACTGCCGCGGATGCGAAATTTCTTTTGGTGCCCGCCGCGGCCAAATTTATCGCGGCGGACCTCAGTCACGATCGCACGCGCGGCGAAACCCAGAGAAAGCAGTTGCCGCTCGCGATAGACGATCGTACAAAAAACAATGCTGGGCCAGAGGATTGCCAGGAACACCAGCCAGGCCGGTGCGGGCGGCGAGGCGCCATGCGCGGGATGGTTGAGGTCCGGGGCCATGGCCACATAACGAATGGCGAGTAAATCGCCGGTATGCAGGCCTTTCCAGACTTTCTGGCGCACGGAAGACTTCCCGGCTATTTCGGCGGCACCCGCCATGAAGCGGTACGAGACCATCGGCGTGCGGCTCTTGCCGCCGCCGATCCAAAGCCGGGTTATCGTGGCGTCGGTTGTTGAGCCCTGTTGCTCGACACGGTCCCAGGCTTCGGACGGAGAATCAGTGACCCAGCCGATGCCGATAGCCGCAACCAGGAAAAAAGCGCCGAAGATCGCATACATGCTGCCGGTCCGGGTGAGGCGGACGGGCCGCGGCAGGGAATGCCGCAGCTCGGGGGGCGGTTGCCAGGTTTCATGATCGGGATTGGCGGCCATCGGAAACTTTATCGTAATCGGATTGACTATTTTGCCATACCAATATGGCATAATCGTCTGTATGAAGAAGACCCTTCATATCGACGCTGATTTACTCAAAAAGGCGCGCCTCGCCACTGGAACGGCCACCGATACCGCCACAGTTCGTATGGGGCTTGAAGCGCTGGTGCGTAAGGCTGCCTACGAGCACGCCCGCACTTTTTGGGGCTCGGAAGTCGACGCGCAGGATGTTCCGCGACGTCGCGAAAAGCCGGCTCCGCGCGCGAGCCGCCGGAAAGCAAAGCGCGCGGCGTGATCCTTGTCGATACATCGATCTGGCTCCGATTCTTCATGCGGCATCCGGTGGCACAGCGACTGGATGCGCTACTACGGCAGGAGCAGGTTGCCGGTCATGAACTGGTCTACGGGGAGCTACTGATAGGAGACCGGGGAGGGAGAACCGCGTTTCTGCCCACATACGAAAAATTCTATTACGCGAGGACTGTCCCGCATTCCGACGTTGTTTCGTTGGTAAGCATCAGAAAACTGCACGGCCGCGGCGTCGGCTGGATCGATACCCAGCTGCTGGCATCGGCCCTGATCGAGGGCATGAAATTGTGGACCGCCGATCCGCGCTTCGCGGCGATTGCCGAAGAATTGGGAGTCGCCTGGGGCGCGCCGCACAGGGTGAATTGAATCCACGACGTTATACTTCGCTTGATGCTGCCAGCCAATATCTTCCGCGAATACGATATTCGAGGTATCGCGGACAAAGACCTGCCTGACGCCGGAGTCAAACTCCTTGGGCAGGCGTTCGGAACTTATCTCATCCGCCACAACTCGAAACGCGTGAACCTCGCACGCGACTGCCGTCTGAGCTCGGATCGCCTGCACGACGCGCTGCTCGCCGGCCTTCTCGCCGCCGGCTGCGAAATAGCCGATCTCGGCGTCGTGCCGACTCCGCTGCTTTATTACTCGGTGTTCCATCTGCATGCGGACGCCGGCGTCATGATCACCGGCAGCCACAACCCTTCCGATTACAACGGCTTCAAAGTGATGCATGGGAAGAGCACGATTCACGGCGAGGAGATTCAGAAGATCCTGCAGTTGATCCAGGCGAACGATTTCGAGAGGCCCTCAAGTCCGGGATCGGTTAAGACCTTCGACATCGCAACGCCCTACGTCGACGAAATCGCCGGCCAGTTCAAACTGCCGCGGCGGATCAGAGTGGTGTCCGATGCGGGAAACGGCACCGCCGGACCCGTCTGGCGTCGAATACTCGCGAAGCTGAACTGCGAATCGACGGAGCTCTTCTTCGAGATGGACGGGCACTTTCCCAACCATCATCCGGACCCCACGCAGCCCGAGAACCTACAGCATCTGATCGACGCCGTGGCCGCGCACAAAGCCGACGTCGGGCTCGCGTTCGACGGCGATTCCGACCGCCTCGGGGCCGTCGATGAAGCGGGCACGGTGCTCTACGGCGATCAACTGATGATCATTTACGGACGCGAGATTCTGTCGCGGAAGCCCGGGGCCACGATCATCGGCGAGGTGAAATCTTCGCAGAACATGTATGACGAGCTGCGGCGCCACGGCGGCAACGCCATCATGTGGAAGACCGGACACTCGCTCATCAAGGCGCGGATGCAGGAGACAAACGCCGAACTTGCCGGCGAGATGAGCGGCCACATGTTTTTCGCGGACCGTTACTACGGATTCGACGACGCGCTTTACGCGGCGTGCCGGCTGCTTGAGATCGTGTCGAAGTCGGATCGTCCGCTGTCGGCGCATCTGGGCGACCTGCCGCCGACTTTCGCGACGCCGGAGATTCGCGTCGATTGTCCGGATGCGCGGAAGTTCGAAATCGTCAGCGTGGTGCGGGAGAAATTTCAGCGCGATTACGACGTGATCGCGATCGATGGGGCGCGCGTGAATTTCGGGAAGGGCTGGGGACTGGTGCGGGCTTCGAATACGCAGCCTGTGCTGGTGCTGCGGTTTGAGGCGCAATCACCGGAGTTGCTGGAGGAGTATCGGAAGCTGGTGGAAGTCGCGGTGGCCGAGGCGTCGAGGTAAGTCCCAGGCGCCGGCACTCGTGCCCGCGCCACATGCTTGCGACACGTCATTTCCGGATCGAACGCGCGAACTCAGCGCCCTTGCGGAATTCGGTTTCGAAATCGGCGCGGAGTGTCTGCAGCTTCGCGATATACGCATCCAGCGCCGCGGAAACTTCCGCGCTGTTGGTCTCGAGAATGTCGCGCCACAAATCATAGGCACTCATAGCGAGGCGCGTCGAATCGAGGAGTCCCGGACCGGCTACCGCTCCCGCTTCGGGCGCCGCGGCGCCGATCGCCGACGCAAGCGCCGTCGATGCGAGTTGCGGCAGGTGAGAGCTCCAGGCGACCAGCCGATCGTGTTGCCCGGCGTCAAGAATGATTTCACGCGCGCCGAACGCCGCGATCCATTTTCGAAACTCGTGATCGATCGGCGAGGTCAGAACCCACGGCCGGCCGCGGAACAAATCCGCCTCCGCCGCCGCTACACCACGCTGCTCCTTGCCGGCCATCGGATGCCCGCCGATGAACGCGCACCGCCGCAGGCTGCGCCGCGCCTCCTCGACGATCGACTGCTTGGTGCTGCCCGCGTCGGTCACCAGCGTTTCCGGGCGCACCAGCGGGTCCAGCTTGCGCAGCGTCTCGATGATTCCGAAAATCGGCTGCGCGAGAAACAACAGATCACACGTGCCGGCGGCTTCTTCGAGAGTCGCCCCGCGGTCGATGGCGCGGCGCTCCACTGCCTGCTCGATACTCCGCGCCGAACTGACGCCGAGGATTTCGCCGGTGAATCCCGCCTTGCGCAGCGCGAGGCCGAACGAGCCGCCGATCAATCCGACGCCGACGATTCCAACGGATTCCATCAAGTCAGATAGAGCGCCCTGTCGCCGGCGCGATCACTTTCAACTGCTCCATAAGCTCGGCGTACTGCGCCGGATAGAGCGACTGCGCGCCATCGCTGAGCGCGTGATCCGGATCGTGATGCACTTCCATCAGAAGGCCGTCGGCGCCGGCCGCGACTGAAGCCCGCGCCATAGGCGGCACCAGATCGCGGCGGCCGGTTCCATGCGAAGGGTCCGCGACAATCGGCAGATGCGTGAGTTTATGGACCACCGGGATCGCCGACACATCCATCGTGTTGCGCGTGTACGTCTCGAAAGTGCGGATGCCGCGCTCGCACAGGATCACCTCATAATTCCCACCCGCGAGAATGTATTCGGCCGACAACAACAGCTCTTCGATGGTCGCCGCGATACCGCGCTTCAGCAGCACGGGCTTGCGCAGTTTGCTGAGGTCGCGCAGCAGATTGAAATTCTGCATGTTGCGCGCGCCGATCTGCAGGATATCGGAATATGCGGCGAGCAATGGAATCTGCGTCGAATCCATCACCTCGCTGATGACGAGCAGTCCGCGGCGGTCGGCCGCGTTGCGCAGGAGCCTGAGACCTTCCTCGCCGAGCCCCTGAAAACTATAAGGCGAGGAGCGCGGCTTGAAAGCGCCGCCGCGAATCACGCTCGCGCCTCCATCGGCGACGATATCCGCGGCCCGCTCGATCTGGTCGCGGTTTTCGACGCTGCACGGCCCCGCCATCACGACGACTTTCGCGCCGCCGATTTCAACGCTCCCGATTTTGACCATCGTTCCCGCGGGCCGGAACCCCCGGCTCGCCAGTTTGTATGGCGAAATAATCCGGTGGACTTCCTTGACGCCTTCCATCAGCTCCACGACGCCGGTATCGAAATCGTCGCGCCCGCCGACGCCTCCGAGTACCGTATGGATGACGCCGGTGGAGCGATGAACGTCGAACCCGTCCTCGACGAGGCGGGCGATAATCTTCTCGATCTGCGCCTCCGAGGCGCCCTGTTGCATAACGACAAGCATTTTGTTTAGTCTTCCGTCATCCGATCTTTCTGGATGCGCCGCATCTCGTCGATGATTCGCTCGAAGATGCGCTTCACGCCCTCGGCGCTCAGCGGTCCGGGATTGTGGGACGTTATGTTCTCAAAGACCTGAGTCTCGCGTTTCGGCTCGTAAATCTCGAGTCTCGCGCCGCGCTTCACGCGGCCGATCTCTTCGACGATCGAAGTTCTCTCGTTGAGCAGCTCCACGAGGCGGCGGTCAATGTGATCGATCTTTTCGCGGCAGCGGGCCAGAGCGGCCAGTGCCGCGCTTTGTCCGTTGGAATCGGCAGACATCGGTCTTTAAGATATCGCGACCTCGGGTTTCGCACGGCGCAGCGGATGCGTCAACTCGCGCATGAAGACTTCCAGCTTCGCCGGATCCTTTTCGATCTGCCGGACAATCGCGCTCCCGACTACCACGGCATCCACATGATCCGCCAGCGCGGCGACATGTTCGGGCCTTGAGACCCCAAATCCCATCGCGAGAGGAAGCGCAGTGTGCGCGCGCATTCGCTGAATCAGCGGCAGCGCCGACTCCGCGATCGATTGCTGTTCGCCCGTGATACCGGTGCGCGAAACGAGATAGACGAAGCCACTCGAATATTCGGCAACGAGCTTGAGACGCCGCTCCGTGCTGGTCGGCGCGGCGAGGAAGACCGTGTCGAGTCCGGCTTGGCGCATGACGTTGACGTACTCGCCGGCTTCTTCGACGCTGGCATCGGTCAGCAGGCAACCGTCGACCCCGGCGGCTTTGGCATCGCGCGCCAGGCTGTCGAAGCCATAGCGCAAAACGGGATTCAGATAGGTGAAGAGCAGCAGGGGAATCTCCGAACGCTTGCGCACTTTCGCCGCGATATCGAGCACGCGCGCGAGCGTGGTGCCCGCGGCGATGGCGCGATCACCGGCCTGCTGAATCACCGGCCCGTCGGCAATCGGATCGGAGAACGGCACGCCCAGCTCGATCAGGTCGGCGCCGCCGCGCTCGAGTGCCGCGATCAGGTCCGGAGTCGCGTCGGGCGATGGATCGCCGGCCGTCAGGTAAGCGATCATGCCGCAGCGCTGCTCGCGACGGAGCGTTTCAAAGAGCCGCGAAATTCTCGTCACGCGTTATCCAGCTCCGGAAAGTTCTCGCGGTAGATGTCGATATCTTTGTCGCCGCGGCCGGAAACGTTCACGACGAGCGTCTGGCCGGGACACACCGGGGCGCGCCGGATGGCCTCCGCCACGGCGTGCGCGGATTCAAGCGCCGGAATGATGCCTTCCATCCGGCTGAGCTGCATCGCCGCCGCGAGCGCGTCTTTGTCGCAGCAGGCGCAATATTCGGCGCGCCCGCGATCGTGCAGCCACGCGTGTTCCGGACCGACCGAGGCGTAGTCGAGTCCAGCAGAGACGGAGTGGGTCATGGCGATTTGCCCGTGGCCATCCTGCAGGACGTAACTGCGCGCTCCGTGCAGCACACCCGGCAAGCCGCCGGCGAAACGTGCGGCATGTTGGCCCAGAGCGTCGCCGCGTCCGCCGGCCTCGACGCCGATGAGCCGCACGCTCTCGTCTTCTACAAACGGATGGAAAATTCCGATGGCGTTGCTACCGCCGCCCACGCACGCGATCACGGCATCGGGGAGGCGGCCTTCGGCCTGCAGAATCTGCTGCCGAGCCTCAAGCCCGATGACGCGATGGAAATCCCGCACCATCGTCGGATAAGGATGCGGCCCGAGCGCGGAGCCGAGCAGATAATGGGTGGTCGCGACATTGGTGACCCAGTCGCGCATGGCTTCGCTGATGGCGTCTTTCAGCGTGCGGCTGCCATTCGTCACGCCGACGACGTGCGCGCCAAGCAAGCGCATGCGGAAAACATTCAGGCGCTGCCGCCGCATGTCCTCCTCGCCCATGTAGACGGTGCAGTCGAAGCCGAACAGCGCGCAGACGGTCGCGGTTGCCACGCCATGCTGGCCCGCGCCGGTCTCGGCGATGATGCGCCGCTTGCCGAGACGTTTGGCGAGGAGTGCCTGCCCGAGACAGTTGTTGATCTTGTGGGCGCCGGTGTGGAGCAGATCTTCGCGCTTGAGGTAGATCTTCGTCCCAAGCGATTCGGAAAGCCGGCGTGCGAAATATAGCGGCGTGGGCCGGCCGGCATACATGGTCAACAGCGAATCGAGCTCCTGCTGGAACGCAGGGTCCCGCCGCGCTTCTTCATACGCCAGTTCGATTTCTTCGAGCGGCGCCATCAGCACTTCGGGGGCGTAGCGTCCGCCCCAGGTTCCGAAATGTCCGCCGAGGTCAGGTTGCGAAGTCATGCGCGAAGAGCCGCCTCGATAAATCTTTTCATACGCCCGTGGTCCTTGCGGCCGGGCGAGGATTCAACGCCCGACGCGACGTCAACACCCCACGGTCGTGCTTGTGCCACGCGCGCGCACACATTCTCCGGATCGAGGCGGCCCGCGAGGATCAGCGGACGCGTGAAGTGCGCGGTGCGCTTCCAATCATATGCCGCGCCGTCGATGAGGACGGCCTCGGCGGCGGGGTAGTCGGGAACAGCGGCATCCGGCCGCTCGGCCCGAAATGCCTTCCAGATTCGCAGGTCTTTCGGATGGCGGTCCGGCGTCTCGGCTCCGTGCAACTGCGCGACGTCGAGCCCGATGCGCGCGGCTGTGCTCTCGATCGCTTCGGGCGGTTCGTCGACGAAAACGCCGACCTTCCAGATTTCCGCCGGAAGATCGCCGATCCACCGTTCCAATTGTTCAACGGTGACGCTGCGCGGGCTGGGCGGATAGAAAATGAACCCCAGGGCGCGCGCGCCGGCGCCAATGGCAGCCATCGCATCCTCCCGATTCGTGATGCCGCAGATTTTGACGAACATCAGGCGACGAGTTCCTGAATGGCGCGGCTCGGATCGCCGGATTTCACGAGATGCTCACCAACCAGAAACGCGTCGTAGCCGCTTGCCATCAGCCGCTGGACGTCCTGGGAGTTGAAAATGCCGCTCTCACTGACCTTGATCACGCCCGCCGGGATTTCGGCGGCGAGCTGTACAGAAGTCTCGAGCGACACCTGAAAGGTCCGCAGATCGCGGTTGTTAACGCCGATGATTTCCGCGCCGGATGCGATGGCTGTTTCGAGCTCACGCGGGTCGTGGACCTCGACGAGGGCAGCCATCCCGAACTCCGCCGCGAGCTCCCGGAAGGCGCGCAGTTCCGCTTGGTCGAGGATGGCGACGATTAGCAGGATCGCGTCCGCTCCATGCGCCGCGGCTTCGAGCACGTGGTATTCGGCGGTCGTGAAATCCTTGCGAATCACCGGCAACGCGCATGCCGCGCGCGCCGCCCACAAATCGGTCAGACTGCCCTGAAAAAAATCGTAATCGGTAAGAACCGAAAGCGCCGCGGCCCCACCTTTCGCATACTGCCGGGCCAGTTCAACCGGGCGGAAATCTTCCACCAGCACACCTTTACTGGGTGAAGCCTTCTTGATCTCGGAGATAATGGCGGGCCGCTTCGCGCGCAACGCGGCGGCGAAATCGCGCCGGTCATGGCGCACTGTTTCCGCGAGTTGTCGCAACTCCGGCGCCGGGATATTCGACGCGCGCAGCTCTTCCTGCTTTCGCGACACAATGCGGGCCAGGATGTCAGGCGTTGCGGGAGTCAAGCTTCATCGTATCGCGTGGCACAAGCGCCGGCACGTCGGGCAAGAGTGCCCGCGCCACTTAGTTCGTGCCCGCCGGTTTGATGATGTGCGGCAGATCGATGTTGTTCTGCGCGCACTCATATTCCATGACACGATCATCGCGCGGCGGGTGGCGCAGCTGCGTATCCACCACCTTCCACGGCTTCGTCAGCACACCCGGATCTTCCGCCGTCGCCTCATAGTGAATCGTGTCCTGCGGCGTCCGCGTGTACCGCTCGACCACATGCAGGGCATCGCTGTGGAAGTGTCCCGCGCCATCGAGCCACGTCTTGTCGTTGAAGCCGGTCACATCGACGACAAACGTGTCGCCTTCCCAATGAGCCACGGAATCGCCCATGTAGGTGGGGTCGAGGTCCTTCGGGTGATCGCGTCCGTCAGACGGGATGATGCGGAAGGCGCGCATGACTTCATAAAGGATCACGGTCTTCTTCGGCGTCTGCACGATTTCAAGCGGCATTGGATTCATGGTCGTCGCCGGCACTCCCAGCAGCATGCACTGCGCGCTCGGGCTATGCGCGGGATCGGCGACCAGCGCACGGACCTTCGCCGCCAGCTCCGGCTTGTATGGAGGCGCTTCGCGACGCGGACCGCCGCGGGCGCCGCGTCCGCCTGCGGCCGCAGGATAGGCCCCACCAGGCTGCGCCGCGGTCTCGCCGGTAAGGCTTACGCCGAGCGCCTGCCAGATGCCTGAAAGATCCGGCTTGCCATCGGCCGTGCGCGGGATCGGATTGGAAGGCGCGGCCGGCGCCGGAGTCTGAGCCGCGGCCGGAAAAACGACCAGCGCCGCGGCCATGGCGAAAAGATGTTTGCTCATGCGCTCCTCAGTTCGCCGGCGGACCGACGAAGAACTTGCGGCCGTCCTGCCACGTGATCTCCCTGCCGGCGAAGCGGGCCGATCCATCCTTCGCAACCCAGCCGGTCACCGAGATCGAGTCGCCAATCTTGAGCATGTCTCGCGCGAGCCCGACGCGCCGCAGGGTGTTGGGCGGATACCCCTCGAAGCCCCAATTGACGACTTTGCCGTTCTCCGACTTTTCGTCGATGTAGATATAAACATGGGGGTTCATCCAGTCGATGCGTGTGACGGTTCCTTTGTGAGTTATCGGCTTCTGCGAGTCGTATTCGGCGGCAAAGGAATGGTGTGCCCAGGCCGGCGCGCAAGCCATCGCCGCCGCCGCAAAAACCAAACTCAGCGATCGGAATAAAGCTCCGAACGATCGGATTTTCATCGATAATTTCCCTCGAAATTCTTCCTGCGAATGGGCCTCAGTATATACCTCGCCGGCACTCGAGGCAAGCGCGCAAAGTACCCGCAAATCGAGCAGTTTACGGAAGTTGTCAAGTTTCTGTTACAATAGATATTATGCAAGATCGTCAGGCTATAAACGATTCCTATTACTGTGGACGATTCAGGCAGGATTCAATCGTCTCCGTCCTGACAGGCAACTCGTATGTTGTTGCAGAATATGACGAAAGAACGGGCGACATCCGTTGGCAGCGGGTCGTCAATGCCAGTCAGAAGGAAGGCATCCATAACTGGCTGAGAGAGCACTTTCCGGTCAAGGTCGTGAAAGCGCCTCCGGTGCCCGTGAAGAAGGCCGGCCGCAAGGGCCAGTTGGCTTCCGCGTAATCGCGGCCCGCTAACATACTGAATTCAAAGCACCGCCGGCCCACCAAATCATTACGCCGGGAACGGCACAATTAAAGCTGCCCGCGCGTCCGCAGCCGTCGGGAAAACCGTGAACAACGGCGCCGGGGGCGAGTTGGTCTTCGCCTTCCTGTCGAGAACCGTCCTGATTCGGACAACAGACACGTTGCCGGAGCGCTGATCCAATACGAGCGCGTATTCGCCATCCGGTGTCAACAGAATCTCCCCCGGGTTCTCCCCCACATGCACCGATGCCGAGACGGCGCGCGTTTCAATGTCGAGGATGGTCAGATCGCCGCTGGCAGGATTCGTAACGAAGAGAAGGTTGCGCTTTTCCTCCACGACCATCGCGTACGGGCTGCTGCCCGCCAGAATCGTCTCAGCCACCTCGTTCTGAAACGGGCTTACGATTGCGATCGCGGTCTGGCCCTCGCCCGTCACGAACATCTGGCCGCCATTCGGAATGAAGCAGAAGCGTGACGGCGCCACGGGCAGGGGCAAGCGGCTCAGCAATTGCCCGGACTCGGCGTCGATCGCGACAATCTCGCGCGCCGCCCGCGAACCGGCCAGTATGGTCTTGCCATCGCGTCGGAAGCCAATCGCGCGGCAGGAGACACCCACATCCGTCGAGCCCAGCATTTGAAACTGCTGAAGCTGCGGAAGCGACACGCGCACCACGGCGTTGCGGGATGGAATCGTCAGGGCCACGCGCGATTCGTTCAGATCCAGATCACCAGGCGTGCCCGGCAGCGGAAGTTTCGCGACAACTTTTCGGTGCGTCAGATCGACTCTCAACAGAGCCGACGGCCCATCCGCGGCAACGATTGCCGAATCGGAATCCGCCAGCAATCGAACCCCGAGCGGCTTGCCCGGCAGCGGGATCCTGCCGCCGGCTTCAAAACGCTCTATATCGATCTCCAGTAAGGCCTGTCCCTCGCGGCACACCGCAAAGACGCGATTGCCCGCGCGGAACAGCTGATCGGGGGCATAAGGCAGCGGAATTGACGAAACACGGCGGAACGACGCGAGATCGGCCACCGCGATTTTCTTCTCGGTGCCGCTGGCGACGAAGAGCCAGCCTTGATAGCGCGGGCCTCGCTTCCTGCCACATGCGGACGCGAGGACGCTCGTCAACAACACTCTACGCGAAAACTTCGCGGCGATCCGCGATTGAAAGCTCTTCGCAGGAAGGTCGGCCTGCCGGAATAACATCTTCAGGTTTCGTATCGCAAGCCCGAGCGCGGGACTCATTGGCTTCGAGGGAGTTTGGTGGCGGGGGGGAGACTCGAACTCCCGACCTACGGATTATGAGACCGTCGCTCTAGCCAGCTGAGCTACCCCGCCCGAAGTCGAATATCCGATTTTAACATCGCCTATTCAAACAGGCTGCTGACGGTGGCGGAGAAGCCTGGCAGCACTTCAGGAGAATCGATCAGATCGGAAGCGCAAAGGGTTCGGAATTTGCCGCCGGCTTCGTAAACGGTGAGAGTAATCGAGTTGGGATCAAGTACCCAGACGGTTGTTGTTCCCGCTTCAAAGTATCTGGCGATTTGTCGCTGAAGAAGTCCCGCCTTGTCGTCGGGCGACAGAATCTCGACCGCCAGATCGGGACCGAATTCACAGTAGCGATCCCAGTCGATCTGGCCTTGTTTTTCCGCGCGGATGAAAGCGACATCGGGAGCCTGGACAACATCGGACGCGAGACGGAATCCGGTCTCGATCAGCACCTCACCGCCGCCCTGTTTTGCCGCCTGATCAAGCGCGAGTGCGACTATTCTCTGAATTCTTCCGTGCCTTGGCCGAGGCGGTGGCGTAACAATCAGCTCTCCTTCGTCGAGCTCGTGCAAATTGCCATCGTCCGGCAACTTCTCGAATTCGGCCACCGTGATCAGCGTCCGCGCACCCATATCGATATGTTATCCGAAATGATTACAATCGAACGTTTCAAGAGCGGTTTCATTTTCGCGCTTCGAGGAGAGCCTGGACACCCGCAACGCTTTCATTGAGCCCGCGGTATCAACGAAGCATAGCTCACAAAACTCCTTTATGAGACACTCGAACTGGCAGGCGCAGGACGGATAGCCGCTCGCGCAAGCGGGAGGAAAGTCCGGTCTCCACAGGGCAACGTGCCGGCTAACGGCCGGGGGGGATCTCTCAAAGGGGTCTTTACGGAAAGTGCCACAGAAAATATACCGCCGGGTTTTCGAATCCGGTAAGGGTGAAATGGTGCGGTAAGAGCGCACCGCGGACGGAGTAATCCGGCCGGCAGGGTAAACCCCACGCGGAGCAAGACCAAATAGGGGAGGAGGAGCGGCCCGCTCCGTTAAAACTTCCGGGTAGGTTGCTAAGGTTTCAGCGAAACCGCTGAACAACGAGCCTGGTAGAAATGCCACGCCCAGACGAATGGCTATCGCCCGCAAGGGTACAGAAACCGGCTTATAGTTCGCGCCTGCCGGATTTCCTCGTTCGGGGCTGGAGATGGAAGGACCTACTCCAGCTGCATCTTCCGCAGTAACGCGTGGTAGCGATCGTCGGTCTGCAGATTCTCGAAGATCGGATTCGATTGCAGTCCCAGCAGGTTCGGGTCCCGATCGAAGACCGCGCGGTCGAGATTCTCAAAAGCCCGGTCCTTGTCGCCGAGCGCCGTGCAAATATAGGCGATGCTGACCGGCGAAATGTAATCGTTGGCCGCTCGCTGCGAGATCCTGTCGAGCAGGGCCACGGCTTCGTCGCGGCGCCCGGCGGTGGCCAGCGTCATGGCTTCCAGCGAGTCGACGAATTTGCTGTTGGCATCCGCCTCGCGCGCGTGCCCATAGCATTGGAGGGCCTCTTCGAACTTCCCGAGGAAGGTGTAAACGTTTCCCATCATGGCGTGCGCCAGATAGTACTGCGGACTCATCTCCAGCACCTTGCGGAACTGCGCGATCGAGTGCTCGTGCTTGCGCTGCAGATAGAAAAGAAACGCCAGATGCACGCGGAACAGAATCGACAGCGGGTCGAGCGACAGCGCCTGCTGGGTCTCGTTGATGGCTTCTTCGATGCGCCCGACCGGCCGCAGATAGTAAAAGGCAAATCCATCGCGGCACACCGGTGACGCGCCGTTCAGCTCGATTGAGCGCAGCATCTCGCGTTCGGCGCCGGACCAGTCCCAGTCATAGAGCGCCAGGATGACACCCAGCGTCGCGTGCGCCTCGGCGACCGTTTCATCGAGCTCGATGGCCCGCCGCACGGCTACCTTGGCTTTCGGCATGGCTTCCCTGGGGGCGACGAAGCCGAGGAAGCCTTCCAGATACCAGCTATAGGCCAGTCCGTCATGCGCAAGCGCGTAGTTGGGATCGAGACGGACCGCCTCCTCGAACAGCTTGCGGCTGGCATCGAGGCCTTCGCGCGTCATCTTGTAGAGCTCGAAGCGCGCTTTGAGGTAAAGGTTGTAAGCGTCGAGATTTTCGGTGTAACGCTTGACGAGCGGCTTCGCCGGCGGCTCCGCTCCATTCCCGCTTCCGGAGCCCGACTGGCTCGCCAGCCGGACCCTCAGCTTACTGACGATCGCCCGCGAGATCTCATCCTGAATCTCGAAGACGTCGGTCATCTCGCGGTCGTAGCGTTCCGACCACATGTTGTTGCCCTCGGCGACGTCGATCAGCTGTACGCTCACGCGCACGCGATTGCCGGCCTTGCGCACGCTGCCTTCGAGGACACTCGAAACGTGCAGCTTGTCGCCGATCTCGCGGATGTTCTGCTGCGAGCCGCGAAACAGGAACGCCGACGTGCGCGCCGTCACCCGCAGGTTCTCGAGCTGCGTGAGCGCGTTGATGATTTCCTCGGCGAGGCCGTCGCTGAAATACTCGTTTTCCTTGTCGGAGCTCATGTTTACGAACGGCAGCACGGCGATCGACGGTGTCGCGCGCATGGCGGCCGGCCGCTTCCAGACGCCGGAAGAAAGCTGCAGAATCCCGGAGCGGCTGGCGAAGTAGACGTGCTCGATCGCGTTCTTCACGTCGCGCATCGACTGGAAACGCTGATCGGGATCCTTGCGCAGACAGCGCATCACGATCTCCTGCGCTTCCTGCGGAGCGTCGACTTTGGTTTTGGAAAACTCCTGCGGATTGTCGCGCAGCACCGCGGTCAGCGTGGCAAGCCCGGAACTGCCGCGGAAAGCCCGGTCGCCGGTGAACATTTCATAGAGGACGGCGCCGAAGGAAAAGATGTCGGAGCGGGCGTCAATGCGCTGGCCCTGCGCCTGCTCGGGAGACATGTAGGCCACCGTGCCGATGATGGCGCCCTCGGCGGTCTTAGGGCGGCTGTTGTGGATCGACATCGTGCGGTCGCTGTCCTCAAAGCCGAGCGCGTCGGCGCCCTCTTCTTCGCCGGATAGTTTGGCCAGACCGAAGTCGAGAACCTTAGCCAGTCCTTCGGGCGTGATCATCACGTTCGCCGGCTTCAGATCGCGGTGAATGATGCCGATGGAATGGGCGGCCGTGAGCGCATCGGCGATCTGCGTGGCGTACTTCAGGCAATCGATCGCGGGAATTCGGCCGGCTTCCACCAGATCGGCGACGGTCTTGCCGCGCACGAACTCCATCACGATGCACTCGCCCTCTTCAATCGAGACGATGTCGTGAATGGTGATGATGTTGGGATGGTTCAGCGCGGATGCGGCACGCGCTTCCTGAATCAACCGTGCCCGGTGGTCGCTGGATTCGCCGGCGCCGGCGCTCAGGACTTTGATGGCAACGAAACGGCCAAGCTGCAGATCGCGGGCTTTGAAGACAAGCCCCATCCCACCCTCGCCGAGTTTTTCGAGGATTTCATAGTGCGAGATGGTGGTGCCAACCATTTGGGGAGGTGACTCAATGAGTGTGGCACATGCGGACGTGCGCCACAGGAATTCAGAATAACGCAGCAAGTGAGCCGGCCAGTACGGTGAAGCACAAGATCGCGGCTCCCGCGGAGTGTCGCCAGCTTCTCGCGCAACTCCAATCGATGTCGCGTTTTCACCGGCTCGCGCGCCTTTTTGTATTTCCCCGACCGGGCGCCAAACGGCTGGCCAAAACCTGGAAGAAACGCCACACGTCTAATCAGATGGAGGTACAACATGACACCCGCCAGGACTGGGACTTTTCCCGCAAGCGGAGCCAGTCTTCTCGCTCTCCTCGCCGGGCTGTGGTTTTTCTTTTCCCCATGGATCTATGGCGCGTACGGAACTGCCAATGGCTGGAACGGCTGGATCGTCGGCGCGCTGGTCTTCCTCCTAGCTCTGATGCGGAGGAGTCATCCTTCCGCAACCAGTCTGAGTTGGTTCAATGCGATCCTCGGCATTTGGATTTTCATATCGCCATGGATCGTCGGCTATTCAGGAATGCCAGGCCGCGTCGTCAACAGCACGATCGTGGGCCTTATTGTGTTTTGCACCGCGGTAATAGGCGCAAACTCGCAGCGGATGAGTCACGACATGACGTCAACACCGACGTAATGTCCGCCGGTATGATGACGCGCCTCATCGCCTGCCCGCGACGTGAATCTCGTCGTCGATGCCGCACAGGATCGTGTTGATGCCTGAGCTTTCCCATTGGCCAAACGCCTTGTCCACTTCGGCGAAACGGTGTTCAGGAATTGTGGGCCAGATAGAATTGAGCTTTTCGGGATCCACCACGAGGAGGCCAGTTCCGGGGCGCGCGTTGGTGTAGGATGTCATCAGATCGTCCAACCGGAGCAATCGCATGAATGTCCGCCACCTCGTGCCGTCCGTGAGCCGCCGGCTCCTGTCCATGGGTTTCCTCATGTTGGCGGCCGGCCTGCAGCAGCCGGTTCACGCTGTTGCCTTCGAAAAGCCAGGCGCAGACCTCTCGAAGTTCAGGCGCATCGAGCCGCAGTACATCGCGGCGCTGGGAGACGCCGGGGCCACCTCCGGCAACGGCGCGCAATCATGGGGCCTCTGGAGCCAGGACCCGGGCCCGCGCGGTTGCAATCTGGACCTCTACCCTCAATTGAAGGCGGCCGGTGGCGTGGCGCCGTCACAGTGGAAATTCGACGCTAAGGACTGGTGGCTGGAAGAACACGGCTTGATCATGGAGAAGCCGACCTTTCCGCTGCCTCCTGGGAAATACCTCGTCACGGGCGACCGCCAGGTGACGACCGTGCTGACAATTCAGCCCAGGGACAAGGACGGCAATCAGCGGTGGGAACTCGCCGACGGCGCTACCCTCTACGATGTCACCCATCTCGGATGCCGCTCCGCACGCTACACGCCGGCGACGGCTGACAACTCGTGCTCGCCCTCGAACGTTCGGACCACGGGCTTTCCGGTGAATCCAGGGGCGGCCATGCCCGTCGTGAACGGCTGCCGCAAGCAGGACTACGCGGTTCTCATCGTCGTTGGGCTGCCCGCCACTCACTGAGTGGCCGCACGCAGGGCGCGACCGCTCGCCACGTGACCACGCCGACACCCGAACGCTGCTTCTCCACCAAGGGCCGGAGCGCCTCTGGAACAGATTCATAGCGGAAGGATCAGACTATTGTTCCCGAGTAACGCCGTAGTGTTTACCGGGACCAGCGGGCGGATTGTCCACCACTCGGAGATTGGCTCTCAGTTTTTCGAACACCGCATCGGGGCCGGCGTAACGATGCCCGGAGGTGACCAGGCATCGCGTCGTGGCTGATCGACGCTCTCGGCAGAGACTTCCTGTTGCACTTACATTTCTTTGACTCGTTGACACGCCGTTAAATCTTTTTACCCGGCGTTTTGAATAATTCACGTTCTCTCGCCATCCCGCCCCCGATTTCGTATGCTCGACTGCAATCGGGAAGGCGCTCATCCCGGTCATCCCCTTTAGAGGTGCCGGCGACCACGTCTCCCGAATTTCGCTTTTCTCCCTGGCCAGGGAACGTCGCATTACGGTGGTACTGGACTCTTCGCCGGTTTTCGGCGGGAGGCACAAGCGCACAGCCCGAAGGGCGTTGTGCGCGATCAACAATCGGGATCGGTCCCAGTTTCCAGAGGGTCAAATGCATCGAGGGTGTTTGAGTAGACAGGCTCCGCCATTCCTGACGGGTCCCCCTTGTGGGGACCTCAGCAAGCGTGCCCAATGCTTCCGGTTTCGATGTGGCTCAAACTGCTGGCGGCATTGACCACTAGCGAAGCCGAATTGGACAACTTATCCAGGATAAGGTGAGCCATGAGTTCATGCCCGTGGTCAGCACGGCGATAGGTCCGCGAAGCCCCTGCCGCCCGCGACGAATCTAACTGCAGGCCGTACCAGGCGCCAGCGATCAAAATTCCAGCCGAACCATCAACTGGATTTGCCGCGCCGTTTCGTTAACCGGCGACACGGCCGGGAAGCCCGACGCCGTGCCTTGGCGGCCAAACGTCGCGAGCCCGAACGTCGGTGAGCCGACGAGCGCATCCGGGTTGTTCAGGTTCGCATGGTTCAGAACGTTGAACGCATCCGCGCGGATCGTGATGCGCGTGCCCTCCCGAAACCGCACTTTCCAGAGTGACGGCACCGCGAACGCGCGCCCGAGCGAGAAATCGATATTGTAGATGCCAGGGCCGCGGAAGGCATTCCGGCCGCTGTCCCCGACGAGTCCGGCGGCGGGGATGCCGAAGGCGGCGGCGTTCAGGAGAATCCTGCCGCCGGGCGCGGCTACAGGACTG
>DASZLP010000056.1:0-3158 GCA_035552355.1 Bryobacteraceae bacterium
TGATCTGCGATACGACGCGGAAGACCATCCAGATCTATAAGGGGATGAAATGCTGTGAGATCCCGGAAGAGGCGCATTCCCGGATGATGGCGGCGCTCGAGAAGAAGATGGCGGCAAAGCGCGCGGGCACGACCTGAAGTCCCCGAGACTGTGCCGGATTCTTAGGCTATGGCATAGATCCCGCCGTCGGATGGCGCCCGAGGAACGGGGTGACGACAACGTCACCGCAACTTCTCCAATGATCGAAAGCGACTCCTGGCGGCTGTTTCCGATCGGGCAGGTATAAACCCAAAATCATCCGCGAATACTGGTATGGGCGGAGCTTCGGATCTGCCAGAGTGCAAGGCCCGCTTCATCATTGATATTGAAGCTCAGCACCAGATAAGCAAAGTCGCGAGGCTTCAGAACAATCCCATTTTCAGGCTGTCTCGAAAACAGATAATTGGCACAGTTGGGGCAGACTTTCAGTGGAAACGGCCGGCCCACCGGATACGAAAGGGTGACCCTGGGGACGCCACGAAGAGTACAGGATGACTGCGAGCGATTTTGGATGGCGATGGTGACCGCGTGATGACCAGAGCCTCCGGCGATGCTGTCTGATTCGATCTCGTCATCCGCAGCGGACAATTGAGAACTCCTGCAAGGCGCCCGGGAACTCATTGGATCGGTTTGAGCATTCGCTCTGTTGAACGAACCAGCCAGCGCCAAACCAAATAGCACGGCGGCCGAGCAGGATCCTATCGATCGGGCATCAACCAACTCCCGTTCCGTCATCACCTTCGTCCCTCAATGCGGTTCGCGCCATGATTTGAAGATCAGCGATGTGCCCGTTTTGTCGCTTTTCCAGCCCTGCGATGCCGGGATTTATATCTGCCCGTCTCAAGCCTGAACTCAAATCGCCCATCGTTGCCGGACCTCGCGTGCGCCGTTATTCTGTCGACATCCGGTTCTTAGCCGAGCCCCCGTTCAATTTCGTGATGGCCCATTTTTCGCGCCCATGAGCGAGGACGCGCCCATGCTTCGGCGTTATTCTCTTCCGGGTCCGCTCGGTGTTCCAGCAGCAGTTTCACAAACTGAATGCGCCCCCAGCGGCATGCCCAGCCAAGCGGCGTGCTGTTCAGGATTTCATCCCGGCGGTCGAAGCGCGCGCCGGCATCGAGCGCCGCACGTCCGAAGGCCGCAACTTCGGGTTCGGTGATCCAGTCGCCCATCGCCGCAATCTCATGCAGGATGGTTCGTCCGAACCCACCGGCGACATTGACATCACACGCACTCAGAATGAGACGGAAACACTCGAGATAACTTTCCCGGTCAAAATCCTTGTTGCCCGCGTAGAGCCATGGAATGTGATGCCAGAAGGACAACGGCGCCGCAAGCATGCCGAACCAGCGCTCGTCATCGCGAGCCCAGCCGAGGCGATCGAGCGACATCCGGACAATCCCGGCAGCGCCTCCGTCGGCGCCGAAGCGGAGCAACTCTTCCGCGAGCGGTTTGCCGGATGGTTTGGCGTTTTGCGGCAGTACGCCGCGCTCGTCGTCGATCAACATCTGTCGCGCCAGATCGGTCTGGCGATAGATGGCGGCAATGTCGCCCGTTACGATTCCGCCTCGCTGCCGCAGCAACTCCATCAGCGGCCACTGCTTATGGCTGTACGCGCTGTAAACGGGCGACCCGCTGGAATCGACATGCGCGTTCGGGTTCGCGCCGCGATCCAGCAGCAGATTTGCCATCTCACTCCGTCCGAGAGCCGCGGCATGCCACAGCGGATGGCTTTGTGAATACGCGATCCAGTCTCCTTCGCCGGACGAGACGCGCTCGTCCGGGTCGAAACCGCAATCGAGCAGAAACTGGAGCAGGTCGATGCGATTGTTTTGCACGGCGACGGTCAGGAGACCGCCGTCCCGCCAGCGAATATGGTTCGTGAGCCGGCCTTCCGCAAAACGGGCGCGCAGCCACTCGAAATCGCCGTTCGCGACAGCCATCCTGTCGGTCTCCTCCGGGAGCGGTGGAACGGGAGGCGTCGCGCGATGAGGTCCGGTCTTCGCGCGGCGTTTCTCCTCCTCTTCGATAATGGCGACAATTTCGTCGTAATTGCGCTCGCGGGCGAGGGTCCATGCGGATGTGGCGTCGCGATGCGGATGGATCCCCGCCCTTGCGTTCGCGCCCTTTTGCATCAGCAATCGCGCGATCTCCGGCTGCCGGTGAATCACGGCGTAGTGAATCGCGCGGCGTTCGTCACCGTAGGAAACCGTCATGCCGGCGAGCTCGGGCCGCGTTTTCAGCATCCTTCGTACGGGCTGGAGCTGGCCGGCGCGCACGGCTTCCACGAACCGCCTGATGGTGACGCCGTCCACGTAAGCCTTCAGTTTCGGCCAGCTATCGAAGCCGTAGCTGCGCGCGATTACCAGTTGGGCATCGTGCAAGCCGAAAGTTGCGGCTTGCGCGCCATCGTAATGCGCGTCGACCTGGGCGACGGCTGCTGAATCGCCTGCCTCGAAGGCGTTGAGCAATTGCTTTGCCTGGCGTTTGAGCTGTTTGAGATCCGGGTGCTCGCGCATTCGGCGCGTGGGCAGCTTCTGTTTCAGATGAACTCCTTTCCACAGACCCGGGGTCCGCTGGCTCGGGCGGAAAAGAGTTCACCTCGACAAAGGCGCGAATTCGAAGTTCAGGCGGGACGCAGTCCCTTTCCGCGGACACGGAGGCGTCCCTGAGCACGCCGGAACGAGAATAACACGCATCTGGCGGTGCTAAAGTCTTGTCGATGGCGACGCTCGACATCCGCCGCTGCGCGCTCGATTCGTCTGACGCAAGCCGGTTGATTTCGGCCCTGAACACGGAACTGACGGCAACGTTTCCGGAACCGGGCGCCACCCATTTCTCGCTCAGCGGTGAGCAGGTCAGACCCGGCGACGGCGCATTGATCATCGCCTGGCTGGATGATGTAGCCGTCGGTTGCGGGGCGGTGCGGCGGCTCGACGATGCGACCGCCGAACTCAAGCGGATGTACGTGGCTCCGCATGTCCGCGGCCAGGGCATCGGGCGCGCGCTTGTGGAAGCGCTCGAGCGTGAAGCCCGGCTCCTCGGCGTGAGGAAGGTCGTATTGGAAACGGGAACGCGTCTCGCGCCTGCGATAAGGCTGTACGAATCGATGGGCTACA
>DASZLP010000057.1:0-1944 GCA_035552355.1 Bryobacteraceae bacterium
CGCTCCTGCTCCTGTTCCATCCAGTCCATCGTGGCCGTGCCCTCGTGGACTTCACCGATCTTGTGCGATCTCCCCGTGTAATAAAGGATGCGTTCCGTGGTGGTGGTTTTACCGGCATCGATATGAGCAGCGATGCCGATGTTTCTCATCCTCTCGAGGGGTATAGTGCGTGGCATTCTTGTAAAACCTGAAATCCCTTAAATACTTCGAAAATTACCAGCGATAATGCGCAAACGCCTTGTTGGCTTCCGCCATGCGATGCACATCGTCGCGCTTCTTGATGGCGCCGCCGCGCAGGTTGGCCGCTTCGTTGAGCTCGTTGGCCAGCTTGTCCGCCATGCCTTTTTCGGCCCGGCCGCGAGCATTCGAAAGAATCCAGCGGATGGCGAGCGACGTGCGGCGGGTCTGCGGCACTTCGATCGGCACCTGGTAATTGGCGCCGCCCACGCGCCGCGTCTTCACTTCGAGCAGCGGCTTGGCATTCTCGACCGCCTTCTTGAATAGTTTGATCGCTTCTTCCCCGCCGCCCTTCTCTTCGAGCTTCTGCATCGACGTGTAGAAGATCTTCTGCGCGGTGGACTTCTTGCCGTCCCACATCATCGAGCAGATGAACTTCTCGGCGAGCGTCGAGTTATACACCGGGTCGGGGAGCGGTTCGCGATTGTCTGCGCCTCTGCGTCTTGGCATAGTAAATCCTTAATTACTTGGTCGCCGCTTTGGGCCGTTTCGCGCCGTACTTCGAGCGGCTCTGCTTGCGGTTGGCAACGCCTGCGGTGTCGAGCGCGCCGCGCACCACGTGATAGCGGACACCGGGAAGATCCTTCACACGGCCGCCGCGGATGAGCACGATCGAGTGCTCCTGCAGGTTGTGCCCGACGCCCGGAATATAGGTCGTGACTTCGATCCCGTTCGTCAGCCGGACGCGCGCCACTTTCCGCAGCGCCGAATTCGGCTTCTTGGGCGTCGAAGTGTAAACGCGAGTACAAACGCCGCGCTTCTGCGGGCAGCTCTGCAGCGCGGGACTGGCGGTCTTCCATGCGGGCGCCTTGCGCCCTTTCCGGACAAGTTGATTAAATGTCGGCACTAAAATCCTCAAAAACTCAAACCGGACTCGCCGATCCGCGCACAACAAGCCCGGATACGGGTGAATCCGAAATTTACAGCGTCGATTGATTCGAGCGGCTGGATTTACTGCTGAATCCGCTCAGGCTTTGGACAGGTCCATGTCCGCTTCGCCGCAAGACTTTGAAAAGTCTGGGCTAACAGGCCTCGGGACCTCGCACCGGCCGGACCTCCGACGCCGGAGGTGGTAGCCGGTAGCTATAAAGCTACAGCCAAACCCTACTACGATAGCCAAACCGGAACCACAGTGTCAACTGGAAACGGGAGACTTCGGGGTTTGCTCTAAAAGTGAGGATAACAGGTCGTCGGCGGCGCGGTCTTGAGATTCGGCAACCGCGCATGACGGTCAGCGCCAATCTCTACATCGGCAAACTATTGTTGATTAGGCACGTGGCTTCCGCGCGGTGGCCTGAAAGAACGAAGCCAACTCCCGGCGAACCACGTCAGGCAATGAAACTATATTTATAGTAATTGCGGGCAACAAGTGCCGTCACGATTGCCGGCGCGGCGGACACGAGTGTCCGCGCCACGGCTAAGGAAGCCTCTGCATGTACCAGCCGATGAAGTTCGGTCCCTCAATCGCCGCAACAAGCGCGGCCGCGCCCAGGAACGCTCCGAAGGGGAGCTGATAGGTCGACGCGTCCTTGCCCATCGCCTTGATGAATATCAGCCCGATGAGGGACCCCGCGAGCGCCCCCAGCACCAGCGTCAGCAGCGTGCCGCGTATACCCAGGAACGTCCCGACCATTGCCAGCATCTTGACGTCGCCGAGTCCCAGGCCTTCCTTGTGGCGGAACTTCTCGAAAAGCCAGCCGCCCAGCC